>JAITDR010000159.1 GCA_031282465.1 Desulfovibrio sp. | reverse complement strand
AGGCGCTCGGCATCGGGAGACGAAGGGACGATATCCTGCTCGCGCAGGTCCGCGCAGCGGTCCGTTTTGAGCCGGGTGAGTTCGCGGTACAACAGGGCTTCGTCGCGCCGGCCCTCCAGCAGGGGCCTGATTTTCTCGGGCACGCCGGCAAGGTCGGCAAAGAGCGCTTCCAAGGTCGTAAATTGCCGGATCAGCGTCAGCGCCGTCTTGGGGCCGACCCTGGGCAGGCCGGGGATATTGTCGCCGGCGTCTCCGGTCAAGGCTTGAAAATCCGGCCAGGATGACGGTTCTATGCCGTATTCGGCCCGGAAATCCGCAAGGGTGGTCAGCCTGTCTTCCTTGGCCCCCGGATCCCACAGGCTGACTTTGTCGTGCAGGCACTGTTTGAGATCCTTGTCCGCGCTGAGTATGACGACCGGATGCGCGGCGCGGAAACGCAGGGCAAGGGAAGCGATGAAATCGTCCGCCTCGCAGTCGGAGGTCACGAGCACCGGCAGGCCGAGCAGGGCCAACAGTTCGCGCAGGGGATCGATCTGCAGCAGCAACCCTTCGGGCGGGGCCGAACGGTTGGCTTTGTATGTCGGCAGGAGCTCACGGCGGAAGTTCGGCCCCTTGCCGTCCATGATGAAAACGAAACGGGCGGGTTTTTCCTCGCGCAACAGTTTCAACAGCAGGCGGGCCACTATGTAGATGATGTTGGTGGGAAAGCCGTCGCGGCGGCACATGGTCCGGAATGCGTAAAACCCGCGGAAAATGAAGGCGGAGCCGTCCATGAGATACAGCGGGGCGGCATGCAGCCCGAGGCGGTCGCGTGCGGGCACGGCTTACTCCGCCTGATCTTCGATGTTTGCGTTTCTGCCGCGCCTGAGCTGGGCAAAGGCATCCAGAAGAGAAAAGAGGGCCGTCTTGCTGAAGGGCCGGGCGAGGAACTCCGAGCATCCGGCAAGCAGACACTGGCGTTTGAATTCCGGCATGGCATAGGAGGTGACGGCGACAACGGGCGTCGGCTCCATACCGACATCGGCCTCAAAGGCGCGAATGACGCGCGTGGCCTGATAGCCGTCCATAATCGGCATTTCCATGCACATGAACACGGCGTCGTAACGGCCTCTCTGGAAAGCCTCCACGCATTCCCGGCCGTTGCGGGCTTCGGTTATGCGGTGCATAGTGCCGCGCAGGAACAGGGAAAAGAGCATGCGGTTGTTGAGGTTGTCGTCGGCCAGAAGGATATCCAGTCCCATGCCGGAGCCGGCGCCGTGCAGGCCCAGAACGCCTGCCTCGCTCGAGTCGTCCGGATCGACGAGGCCGTACAGCCCTGCCGCGGGTCTGTCCTCACCCAGGGGGATGAAGCCGGAGCCGTCGTTCAGCGCGCCGAGGAGATAATTCCGGTCTTGCGGGGACAGGGCGGCCGAAGCGTCGTCTATCGCGCCGGGGGCGTAAAGGGAGGAATCGGCGTAGCCCGCAGCGTGTGTTTCCCCGATGCGGAGCGGAACGGAAATGTCGATGCAGCGCATATCGTCGCCGAATACCGCGGCGCGCACAAAACCGCCTATTTTACCGGTCAGATACCTTATGAGTCTTTGCTCGTCGACGTTTTCCATGGCCCCGAAATCCGGGCTGAAGTCGGCGCTGTCGTTCCGACCGTCGGCATCGAAACTGGACACCGGAATCAATCCTTCGCTGTATCCGGGGTCGGCATACGCGCTCCATGCGAACGAAAAAAGCACGAAGCCGGCGTTGGGATCTTCGTCCGGGTCGCGGGTCACGCTGATACGGACAAGTCCTCCGCGCATCTCGTGGGTCACCAGCAGCAGGGCGTTGCGCAGGGCCTGACGCAACAGGGGAACAGACCCGTTGATGCGGGTGAGCAGTTCTGCTTCGGCCTCGCAACGCAGGGCGATGTCCCGTACGCCGAGGCCGAATGATGAGAGACTGCAGAAGCGCTGCAGAAAGGTTTCCATATCCATGGGAACGTCTACGGGCGAGTCGGCGACCGTTTCGCTCATGGCGAACTGGTAGACGTCGTACAGGGTTTCCCTGACCGGGAACAGGCTTTGCCTGCGTTCGGCCAGCCGTTTTTCGTAAGGATTGTCCGCGGCGGTCTGTTCCGCGGAGAGGTCTTTTTGGACATAGGATGCGGCCTGCTCGGTCCCGCGCTCTTCGCGCTCGGTGGGAAGCAGATAGGCCTGGAGCCTGCGGCATATTGACGCCAGGAAAAGGGCCATGGCCTTGTGTTCTTCGGCGACGGCCTTGCGCGCCTGTTCGATTTCCAAAATCTGCGCCTCGGCTTCATTGTCCAGCAGGAAGCCTTCCAGCACCTCGTCGCGGATGCCGGCTACATCGCCGGACAGGAAGCAGAAAAGGGAATAATGCCCGATCTCGCCGTTGCGTCTGCGCAGCAGGGCGTTTACGCCGCCGCCCTGGTTTTCGCTCAGGATTGCGAGGTAATCCGTGTCGCCGCGGGTGTAGAAGTCGGAGAAAAAGAGTTTTTCCTCCTGAAGCATGTCCGGGCTGTCGTAACCGAGCAGGCGGGCGAAGGCCGCGTTTACGCGCATGAGGCGTCCGTTTTTTGTCGCCCTGAAGATGCCGATCGGGGCATACTCGAACAGGAGCTGCCCGGACTCGTCGGTGGGCAACGTTTCGGGGAGAGGCTCCCTGTAGCGGCGGGCCAGGATATCTTCGAGCCGTTTTTTATCCTCTTCGGCGGCGCGGGCTCTGATGCGCCAGCTTTTCATGGCGCGCGCCGCCCTGCGCAGGGAAGCTTCGAGTACGCCCGGCCAGGATCCTCTATAGACGAAATTGTCGTCTTCCGCGGCGTTTTCGGCTATGTATTTAACGGTCGCGGCGACGGCATTCAACGTCTTGTTGCCGTAGAGCAACGAGAGTCTGAGGACCGCGGGCGCGGTTATGAAAGCGGCGATACAGGCTCCGGCCGCGGGCAGCAGCGGGGATACGGGAGCCGGGGCGCGCAGAGGGGCAACAACCAGCAGGCCGGCGGGGACGTTCAAGGTATCGTAAAGGGGGACGGAAGAGGCGATCAGCCCGTCGTCGCCCAACGCAAAACTGCTCTCTTCGGCGCGGAGGGAGGGCAGCGTGTCGAGGACGGTGCGCAGGTGCTGCTCCTCCAACGGACCGTTTTTGGTGAAGGTCCATGCGCCGTTGCTTACGGCGGGCGCCAGTCCCTTGCCGTCAAAAGGGATGACGGCCAGATCGGCCGAGGCGGTATCGCGGAGTGTCCGGAGCGTGAGAGAATCCAGATGCACGGTGACGACGACGGCGCGGATGTCTCCTCCCAGCACAGGGGCGGCGGCGGAAAGGGCGAGGAATCCCCGGGACAGGGTGATGCCGGTGCCGGCATTGCCGATCAAGGCATCATGCACCAGGGCGCGTACGGTTCGAGGCAACGGAGGGGTGTCGTGTTCCAGAGCCGGGAAAGGAGGGCTGACGGCATCGCCGGACCTGTCGAAAAAGCTGAACACAGCTTCGGGCCAGAGTATTTTGGCGTTTTCCAGGGCGTTGCCCGCCGGATCCGGCCGGGTGTTGACGACGCGCGCGGCAAACGCCGCCCACGACGCCGCTCTGGCGCTTATCATGCTCATATCGGCACGGATATCGGCCAAGCTCTGCGCGCTCTGTTCAAGGGCCGAGACAGCGCGTTCGCGGGAGGCGGCATACAACAGCAGGGCGAACACCAGTGCCGCGACGAACAGGCCGAACAGCGCGGGAATCCCGTAAACAAGCTGTTTTGAAACGCGCAATGCGCCCGGTCCCCGGCTCGGCTTTTCTGTAGTCATAACCCGCGACAACCCGCGCTGAAAAATATGCATACCCGCTAACAGAATACATGGGAACGCGCGACAAGCAAAAAGATAAAAGCGGCCGTCGGAGCGGCAACGCTCCCCCATCCGATACGACGCCCGACGCGGCCTTATTTATTTGCCGGGATATAATAGAATAGTAGAATTTGCAACAAATTTCATCGGCCGCCGCCATGCATGTACGCTGTACGGCATGGACGGAACGGGGGCAAGGGACGGGTCGACAAGCCGGTTCCATACCGTCGGGGCAAACGCGTGCGTGCTGCGGCAGGCTGTGTTTTCGCCGGTACCGTGTAACGTATAAATTTTCGCATCATCCCCAATGAGGGGGTCCGGGGGAAATCATTTCCCCCGGCCGCCGGAGACAGATATATCATATCAGCATTGCAAGGTCCCAATGTTCGGCCTTGCGCATGCTCAGGCCGAGGGTCCGGGGCAGCGCCCCGGCCGCCGGAGGCGCAAAAACAAGTGTTGCCCGGTACTGGAACTTTTGACGGGAACTTTTATACAAGCAAATGATTTCACTATGTTATCCTTTTTCCTTTAGTTCCCCGGCCGTAGGCAGGGTTGCGCTTGTTTACGCGCGGTTTTTTCTATACAAGCACGGAAACAAGCGAATCGGAGCGTGGCGCAGTTTGGCAGCGCACCTGCTTTGGGAGCAGGGGGTCGCCCGTTCAAATCGGGCCGCTCCGACCAGATATATCAAGGCATTCCTGCCTGTTCGGCGACAACAGCGGAAATGAAAAACACCATCAACGCAAATCCCATGCCGTCTTCCCTGCACACGAGCGGAGTGCCGCGACCCTTGGAAAATCCTTCAGCCCGCTCCGGACAAAGCCCCGACAGGTCTTTCCGCAAAGGCATAGTGCTGGCCGGTGGTTCCGGCACCAGACTTCATCCCCTGACCCTGGCGGTCAGCAAGCAGATACTGCCGGTCTACGACAAGCCCCTTGTTTACTATCCGCTTTCCGTGCTGTTGCTGGCGGGTATCCGGGATATCTGCTTCATATCCACGCCCAGAGATCTGCCGCTGTTCCGGGAACTGCTCGGCGACGGCACGGCGCTCGGCTGCCGTTTCGCGTATCGCGAGCAGCCTCGGCCGGAGGGCATAGCCCAGGCTCTGATTCTGGCCGCAGACTATATTGCCGGAGACAATGTCTGCCTTATCCTGGGGGATAACATATTTTTCGGGCAGGGGCTGGGCCGGGCGTTGGCCGCCGCCGCAATGCAGGAACGCGGGGCTACGATTTTCGGTTACCATGTGCGCGACCCGGAACGGTACGGTGTCGTCACTTTCGACCGGGACGGCAAAGCGCTTGCCGTTGCGGAAAAGCCCGCAAAACCTGCGTCGAACTATGCCGTGACCGGCCTGTATTTTTACGACGGCCGCGCCTCCGCCCTGGCTGCCGCCTTGCGTCCGTCGGCCAGAGGAGAGCTGGAAATAACGGACCTGAACAGGGTCTACCTGGAAGCCGGAGAACTGTATGTGCACATTCTCGGGCGCGGCATCGCCTGGCTGGACACCGGCACGCACGATTCCCTGCTCGAAGCGGGCTCCTTTGTGCATGCCGTTGAAAGCCGACAGGACCTGAAAATCGCCTGTATTGAAGAAATCGCGTGGCGCAAGGGATTTATCGACGATACGCAACTGGAAAAACTGGCCGCCCCCCTGGCGAAGACCGGTTACGGGCAATACCTGCTGTCGTTGCTGCGGACGCGGAATAATCCGGTGTATTGAAATGCCGCCGCGTTACGGCACTCAACGGCTGTGCGGCGTTGCCCCTCAGGGTGCCAGCGGGATCAGTCCCAAACCGGCCGCAGGCGGCAGCCCGCACATGAGATTGGCGCCGGCGATTGCCTGGCCGGACGCCCCCCGGCACATGTTGTCTATGCAGGTGACGATGATCAGTCGTCCGTTGCGTTCGTCTTTCACCAAGCCGATGTCGCAGTACATGGAGCCGCGCACCGAACGCAGGTCGGGCAGCGCCCCTTCCGGCAACAGGCGCACGAACGCGTGGTCGGCGTAAGCTTCGACATACAGGGTGCGGATGTCCCGCAACGGCATGTTCGGACGCTTGAGATCGACGTATATGGTGGACAGGATGCCGCGGTTCACCGGCAGCAGATGGGGGCTGAAAGACACGGTTACAGGCCTGCCCGCGATGCGCGACAATTCCTGCTCGATTTCCGGCGTATGCCTGTGCGTACTCAAGCTGTACGCCTTGAAGTTGTCGGATACTTCACCGAACAGAGAGCCGACCTTCGCTTCACGCCCGGCCCCGCTGACCCCGGACTTGGCGTCTATAATCGGCGGGGTGTCGCCCGCAATGCTGTTTTTCAGGGTCGGGAACAGACCGAGTATCGCCCCTGTGGGGTAGCAGCCGGGATTTGCCGTGAGCCGCGCCCCGGCCAGTTCCGCGCCGTGCAGTTCCGGCAGGCCGTAGACCGCCTCGGTCAACAGACCGGGCTCGGTATGCTCCATCGCATACCAGCGCTCGTAGACTGCCCTGTCGCGCAGACGGAAATCCGCCGACAGGTCGAGCACGCGCAAGCCGCGTCGCAACAGGTCCGCGGCGAGGGGCATGGCGGCGCCGTGCGGCACCGCGAGAAACACCAGGTCACAGGCGCGGGCGAGGTCTTCGGGGTCGGGCGCGCTGATCGGCAATTCCCCGACAGCCGTGCCGCGCAGAAAAGGGTGCAGATCGGCAAGACTGCGGCCTTCCTCTCTGCGCGAGGTGGCGCGCGTGAGAGACATGAAAGGATGCGCGGCCAGAAGGCGCGCCAGCTCCATGCCCGTGTACCCGGTCGCCCCGACCAGACCGACGCGCACACTGAAAGCCGACCGGGAATCCGCGTTTCCGGAGGCCCTTCCCAAGCCGCTCCGGGCTTGGTCCCGCTGCTTTCCGCCTTTTTTGCCGGCCGGCGCAGGCCGCCTCACGGCTTCTTGACCACGAATTTCATGCGCAACTCATACAGCAGACCGTCCAGCAGGCGCTTTTCTTCTTCGTCAAGACCGTTCTCGACCTTGTCCTTGATCATGGACAGGGTATCTATGCCGTGCCGGGCCATGTCGTGGTTTTCCTGCACCTTGCCCGTCTCCGGATCGGGCACTTCGCCCAGATTCACAAGCACGGAGGAGGCCATGGAAAGCGCAAAGGTGGAAAAAGTAGGGATGGGCATACCGCCGCGGATGTCGCTCATGTCGCCCTGCCGGCATGGTTGGAAGGGGTGGAACTTCCTCAAAAAAACATCATTTCTTGAGTAAATACGCCGCAGGTATTCCTTCGTCAAGCGCCGTTCTGTAGGCTTCCAGCGCCTGTTCCAGGTAGTTCCGGCAGCCGAGAAAGCCGCCGAGCTCCTGATAGGAGCGCGCAAAGGCATACAGACCGGCCGCCAGATCGGCGTAATCCACATAACCCATGTGCCCTATGCGCACGATACGCTCTTTCAATGCGCCGCCCTGTCCGCCGGCCATGACCACCCCGTGCTGTTTTTCAGCCGCCGCCAGCAACGGCGCGGCCTCCATGCCGGGGGGCAAAAGAACGGATGTCAGGCCCCAGGCGTAGTGTTCGGGGGCGAAAAGTGTCAGCCCCAGTGCCCTGATCCCGGCGCGGGCCATCTGCGCCAGCGCCCACTGTTTGCGGTAGACGGTGTCCAAACCGACGGCGCGCAACAGGCGCAGGCTTTCGCGCAGCCCGGCCGACAAGCTCACCGACGAGGTGAAATGCGTCTGCCCCTTGGCGTTGGCGGCGAATTCGGCAGGTAAATCGAAGTAGGCATCGCCGGACCCCAGAGCCTCCATCTTGCGCCGGGCACGCGGCGACAGCGCGATGAGCGCCAGTCCGGGCGGGAGCATCAATCCCTTTTGCGACCCTGTAAGCAGGCAGTCTATGCCCCAAGCGTCCATGGGGCAGGGGGTCACGGACACGGCGGAAATACCGTCCACCACCAGCAGGGCCGGGCTTTTCCGGACAAGCGCGGCAAGCTCCCGCACAGGATGCAGGACGCCGGTGGAGGTTTCCGAATGCTGGACCAGAACCCCGGCGATTTCCCTGTCTTCGTCCAGCGCTTGGGCCGCCTGCGCCGGGTCGACGGCACGGCCCCATTCCACCGCGAGGACGACGGGACGCAGTCCGCGGGCCAGGGCAAGTTCCGTCCAGCGCCGGCCGAAATGTCCGCCTTCCACGACCAGCACCTTTTCGCCGGGAGCGAACAGCCCGTTCACGGCCGCAACCATAGCCCCCGTGCCGGAAGCGCTGAGGGGCAGCACGGGCTCGGCGGTACCGAAAAGTTCGGCCAGCCCCTGCCCGATTTCCTCCATCATCGCCCGGAAAGCGGCCTTGCGGTGATGAATCATGTCCGCGGCCACGGCCAGGCGCACACTTTCCGGCAAAGGCGTGGGGCCGGGCGTCAACAGGCGTTGTTTGTTCAGCACGGAGTATCCCCTAGTACCTGTAACGTATAAATTTTCGCATCAGCCCCAATGAGGGGGTCCGGGGGAAATCATTTCCCCCGGCCGCCGGAGGCGTAAAAACAGGTGTTACCCGGTACTGGGCCGGTCAACGGTTCCACGGATCCGGCTCGTCGGGATCAACGTCGGCATCCTCCGCAACAGCCGTATCGGTTGCGTACGGCGCGCCGGCCGGGGCATCGTAAGAGCGCGCCCGTTTCGCGGAAAAGTTTCTGCCGGAGGGCCGCGCATCGGCGGCAAAGCGCGCACCGGCAGGCGCCGGATCGGCAGCCGCGTTTTTCAGGTAGATGTACACGCGGCGCTGCAACCCCTCGCCTTTGCTGTGGGTGAGCACATCGGGATCGTTTTCCAGGGCCAGATGTACAATACGCCGCTGATAGGCGCTCAGGGGCCGGGTCGCCTGGGCGCGCCGCGTGGTCTTGACTTTTTCCGCCAACGACAGGGCCAGATCCCTGAGCCTGTCTTCCCGGCGCTCGAGATAGTGTCCGGCATCAACCTGCAGGCGCAGAGGGGCGCCCAGTTTTCCGGCGACGATGCGCCCGGCCAGATACTGAAGGGCGGCCAGGGTCTGCCCCTCCCGGCCGACAAGCAGCCCGGCGTTCCCGCCGCAGTCCAGCACAGCCCGCACCCAGCGTTCGCCGATATCCACCCGACAG
>JAITDR010000073.1 GCA_031282465.1 Desulfovibrio sp. | reverse complement strand
GTCGCAGATGCCGGATAATCTTGCGTAATGATTGTTCCGAAATCGGCAATTACAGCGGCGGCGGCGCAGGCGCATAGCCCAAGCCCGAGCTTCCGGGCGGCGCGAGCGCCGGGTCCCGTTCTGAGGTCGGCTGCCCTCCCACGGGCGGCAACAGGCGGCCTCCATCAGGCGCGGCGGGCCCGGACGGGGTTGAACGAGCAGGAAGCGCAGGCAAGGCCGGCGGCTCGGGCTGCGCGCCGGGAACCGGAGGCTGCACGGCGGAACTCGGGGGCTGTGTTGCCGGCGCAGGCGCAACGGGAGCAGGCGTGGACGTGCTTGCGTTCGCAGGGCTCTGCACGGACGCGGGCGTCTCTACTTTGCCGTTGCCGGGTGCGGATGCCCGTCCTGTCGAGTCTGGAGGCGGCGCAAAGGCCGTCGAAGGTGTGACGGAAGGCACGGGCGCGGCGGTAGATGCGTTCGGCGCGGGAACGGGAGCGGAAGGTTGGGCGGCCGGCGTCGACGATTGCGCCGGGGCCGGTGTTGCGCGTTTGTAGCCGGGCGCGGGGATGCAACCTTCCGGGCACACGGGTTCGGGAAACAGCCCGGCGGATCCGGCGGACGCTTGAGGCGTTGCGCTTTTCCCACCTTTTTTTGCTGTTGTTTTGCCGGTCTTTTTGCCTGCTGCTTTGCGGGGAGCGCGGGTTGGGGCGCTTTTCCCCGTGCCGCCTTTGTCGGCGGTGATTTTGCCCGAGCCGCCTGTACGAGGTTCGGCGGCGCTCCCGCTCTGGACCGTGCTGCCCGCTCCATAGGTCACGAAAGCCTGCGTGCGGGCCGCGTACTGCTTCCACAGGGGATCGGCGCTGACGACAACCTGCCCGGTCATCGCAAGGGGACGGGTCGGGCCGGAACCCGCCGCATCATAGTCTTCGGGCAAGGTGTGCTTTGCCTGGTAGTTCGCGTACGCAGGCGCGCGCGAGCATCCTCCGGTCACAAGGGTTGCGGCCGGCAAAAACAAGAACACGACGGCGGCGACAGTCGTCCCGCGCAGCCCGCGGGATTGCCCGGACCCGCGCGCGAAGCAGGTTGTGGAGTGAAACATCATGGCCTCCCTTCCTCGTTCTCATCGGCTTTTTGACGCTTCACATTAGGGATTTCTTTTCAGCCGCCCCTGCCGCTAATGGAGCGGTTTGCGCGAGAGGGCTGCCTGCTGCCGGAGTTCCCGCAACAGCCGGAATACGCGCTTGGCATTCCGGGCGTTTTGCCTTACCTTTGCCGCCATGCACGAAGCCTCTCTGGTCGCGTCCCTTTTGACGATTATGCGTGAAGAAAGGGGCAAATACGGTCCGGGGGCGCGCGTATCCGCCGTGGCGCTGTGTTGCGGCGCCTTGTCCAACGCCCTGCCCGAGGCGCTGGCAACAGCTTTCGCGGTCATGACGCGCAATACCGAATTTTCCGGAGCGGAGCTGACCATCGAAGAAGAGCCTCTGCGCCTTGCCTGCGGCGCGTGCGGAGAAGAATTTTCGCCGGAAGCGTTCCCGCTTTCGCCCGTTGCCCCGTGCCCGCGTTGCGGGGAGGATTTCGGGCACAGGGTGCTGGCCGGCAGGGAACTGTATGTGCGGCGGCTGACCATAGAACCGTGACGCTGCCGCGGAGGACAACATGGAAACGCCCGTAGTCCGCAATCTGTTGGAAAACAACGATGCCGAAGCGGCGCAACTGCGCGCGTTGTTCGCTCAGCGCGGGGTTGCCGTCCTCAACATCATAGGTTCTCCGGGCGCCGGCAAAACGGCGCTGCTGGAACGGACCTTTCGCGACCTCGGGGGGACATTTTCCATGGCCGTCATCGAAGGAGACCCGCAAACCGACAACGACGCCCGGCGCATCGTCGCTGCCGGGGGCAAAGCCGTGCAAATCAACACGGGAGGCGGCTGTCATCTGGATGCCGCGCTGGTGCGTAACGCCCTGAACGACCTGGATCTTGAGGCACTGGATCTGCTGTTCATCGAAAATGTCGGCAACTTGGTCTGCCCGGTTGAGTTCGACTGCGGCGAAGATTGCAAGGTCGCCCTGCTCAGCGTGCCGGAAGGCGACGACAAACCGGAAAAATACCCCCTGCTTTTCAATCTTGCCGCCGTTATGGTGCTGAACAAGATCGACCTGCTCCCGCATACGGACTTCAACATTGAGCGGGCAACGCGGTCGGCCGGCAGGCTCAACGGGAAACTTGCGACTTTGCCTCTGTCCTGCCGCACCGGCGAAGGACTTGACGGCTGGTACGATTTTCTGCGCCGGCTCCGGACGGACAAGGCGGCAGGGATGCGCGCTGCGGCCGGAAGCTGAACGCGCGACCGACCGTGCAAACTCGAACGATGCCGCGGCCGCGGCCCGCGCATCACAACCGAACGGACATAGTTGTGCCGTGCAAAGCGAAACGGACAAGGCTCTGTTCGAGTCCGCCGTGGGCTCCGTCCGCCCCCTGCGCGGGAAAGGCCGGGCCGTTCCCCCGCCGCCCCCGCATAGGCGGCGTCCGCCTGTGCCGGACAACACCGCGCAGACAATGCCCGTCGACGACACGGCTTTCACTCTGCGGCACACGGATGAATATTTCGAAGGCTGCGTGCTGGGCCTGGACCCCGCCGTCATGGCCCGCCTGCGCAGCGGACGCTACAGCCGGGAAAAACACCTGGACCTGCACGGCATGAATGCGCGTCAAGCATGCGATGCCCTGCACGCCTTTATCAGGGACGCCTACATGCGCAGCCTGCGTTGCGTTATGGTGGTGACGGGGAGAGGCAGAAATTCCCCGGACGGCGTCGGCGTTCTGCGCGGGCTCCTGCAGGACATGCTGTGCCGCGCTCCTTTCAAGCGGGTAGTTCTGGCCTTCTGCACCGCCGAAGCCCGCGACGGCGGCGCCGGAGCCGTCTATGTACTGCTGCGCAGGCAGAAGAAACACAGAGGCAAAATTATCTGGGACCGCCTTCCCCCCGATGACGATTACAGTTAGCGGATTGAAACAACCATGCGGATTCTCGTAGTTGACGACAACAGGGACAGCCTGCAGAGCCTTTGTCTGGTCCTTAAAGATCTCGGGCATGAGCCGCGCGGCGTGGAGAGTCCGCATGATGCCCTTGCCGCCGCGCGCAAGGAGTTTTTCCCGCTGATCATCACGGATATCCGCATGCCGGGCATGGACGGCCTGGAGCTGCTCTCGCGCTTCAAGGCCGACCCGCATTGCGCCGCAGGCGACGTCGTGCTCATTACCGGCCACGGGGATATGTCCACGGCCGTCGACGCCCTGCGCAAAGGGGCCTACGACTACCTGAACAAGCCCATCAACGCCCGCGAACTCGCGGCCGTCGTCGACCGTTGCGCCGAACACCAATCGCTGCTCATTGAGAACAGGGAACTGCACAGCGTCATGGAACAGCGCGTCTCCGAAGCCGCAGCCGGGGTGCGCCGCGACCTGGAAGACGCCCGCAGGGTGTTGCGCGAGGTAACGGGCATAGGCACCGTGATCGCCGAATCCGAAACCATGACCACCCTGTTGCATGAAGCCTTGATCCTGCATTCCGAACCGTCGGTTTCCGTGCTTATCGAAGGTGAAACCGGCACGGGCAAGGAAGTGCTCGCCCGCTACATTCACAACGGCGACGGCGTCAACGACGCCCCTTTCCTGGCCATCAACTGCGCCGCCATCCCGCACGAACTGTTTGAAAGCGAACTCTTCGGGCATGAGGCCGGCGCGTTTACCGGCAGCCGGGCCGAAGGCGCGCCGGGAAAGCTGGAACAGGCGGGCAGGGGGACCCTCTTCCTCGACGAAGTGGCGGAAATGCCGCTGAGCCTCCAGCCCAAGCTGCTGCGGGTACTCGAAGAACGCAGTTTCTACCGCGTGGGCGGCATGAAAAAACGAAACTTCGCGGCGCGCGTGGTCTGCGCAGGCAACCGCGACATGACGGATATGGTGGAAAAGGGCAGCTTCAGGCGCGATCTCTATCACCGCCTGCGCGTCGGGCATTTACGCATTCCTCCCCTGCGGGGCAGGCCGGAAGACATCCGCGCTCTCGCCGAGTACTTCCTGCTGCGCGAATCACGCAAAAGAAAAAAACATTTCAAGGGGCCGGCGCCGGAAACCCTTGAAGCCCTTTTGCATTATCCCTGGCCCGGCAACGTGCGCGAGCTGGAAAACGCCATGGAACGCGCCGTCCTCATGCACGACGGGGAACTGCTGCTGCCCGCCCATATCGGCTTTCTTTACCAGGGCACGGAGGAACATGCGGACGACTCCATGCGCGCAACAGGAGGGCCGTACCTCCCGCAGCCGGCTTGGGACGCATCCGCCCCGGCCGGCGCGTCGGTTGCGTCGGCGCGGACGGCGGAAGCGACGGTATCCCTCGACCCGAGCGGAGGAATGCGCGTCGTGCTGCCGGATGAACCGGTCAAACTGGATGACCTGCTGGACGCCGTCGTGCGTGCCGCCGTGGACCGTTTCGCCGGCAATAAAAGCAAGGCTGCGGACTACTTGGGCATCTCGCGCTTCGCCCTGCACAGAAGAATGCAGGCTTGGGAGAAGCACTGAACGCCGGGTCCGGCGCGGGGAGCAGGCGGCGAGCCCGGCGTCGGTGTGCAGGCACCGGGACGGATATGTGCAAAATTTGTCGCATATTTTGCACATTTGTGCAAAATATGGCGAACAAAAGGCGTTGCACGGAAAAAGAAGACTGTTTTTACGGGATATTCGCGTCAGGCACGGTATATGCAAAAGAGTTGATGAAAATAATGCAGCAACGATACTGTTCCTCCTCCCGAGTCATCGTTGCAATCCCGACCGGGTGTTTAACTCTCCGCCCGGTCGGGAAGTCGGAGCGCTTCACTTGCACATCGCGCTGTACCCGACTGCTCTGAAAAAAAACCTGATCGCAGGGTAAGGAAGGCGGTAACCGGAATACCGCCTTTCTGTTTTTGTGCGGAAGATTTTCCCTTTCCGGCAGTCATCGACCTGGATAAATCCCCGGGCAGGCAGGGGGGATGCGCGTATTCACAACGCGGCATTTTTCGCTTGACATGCCCGGCGGGGGCAGCGTATGCACTTTCACGAACTTTTTTTTCGGCAGAGAAAAGCGATGATATCCACGACGGCACCCACCTTCTGTTTTGACGACGCGTCCCTGATATGGCGCGCTTTCCTGTGGTGCGGGCATACCCGCGGGCCGGCGAAGGCGGTGCGCTGACGCGCATTGACGCATTGGATACATGCATCTTTCCGGGCCGCGGGCGTTATGTCCGCGGCTCTTTTTTTTTCGTCCATCAACAGGGAGCGGAAAAGCATGAGCATCACCCTGCAACAGAACGTCTCTTTTCTGCAAAGCGATGTGGAAACGCCGATCAGCCTCTTCATGCGTCTGGCGGGCGACGGGCAGGGCATCCTGCTGGAAAGCGCCGAAGTCGGCGGGCGATGGGGGCGCTACAGCCTTGCGGCCGCGGACTTCATCCTCTGCCTGCGCTGCCGCGACGGCAAGGCCGATATTACCGTGCGGGACCGGCGCCTGGACCCCCTGCGCGCCCTCCACGGGCAACCGTTTTTGGACGGCTTCCGGGCGCTGCTGCATGACGTGCGCATACTCTCCGCGCCGGGCGCGGAGTTTCCCTCCATTACCCGCGCGCTCTACGGCTACTTGGGCTACGGATGCACCGGCCTTCTGGAGCCGAAAACGGCCTCCTTCCTGCCGGTGGAAGAGGTCGAAGCCTGCCTGGCGTTGCCCGGAACGCTGATTCTATACGACCACGAATACAACAGGGTCTGCCGCCTCTCGCTGCACCGCACCACGCCGGACGACGAAGCGGTGCTGCCGCGTTCCGCCGCCGGAAGCGAAGATTTTTCCCTCCGACCGGCCGGCATCGGGCCGATGCAGGCAAGCAAAAGCAGCGAAGCCCACATGGACACGGTCAGGCGCCTCAAGGAACAAATCCGCTTGGGGGAAGCCGTGCAGGTCGTGCCTTCCGTCGCCTTCAACGCGGCCTTCAACGGCGACCCTTTTACCGTCTACCGGCGTCTGCGCCGCATCAATCCGTCTCCGTACATGTTCTTCATGCGCCTGCCGGGCATCACGCTGATGGGTTCCTCGCCGGAGGTCATGGTGAGTTGCTCGGCCGGCAAACTGCGCCTGTGCCCCATAGCCGGAACCAGACCGCGCGGAGCGGGGCCGGACGAAGACAACCTGTTTGAAGAAGAACTGGCCGGCGATGCCAAGGAACAGTCTGAACACGTGATGCTGGTCGACCTGGGCCGCAACGACCTCGGACGCGTTTCCGCGCCCGGCAGCGTGGTGCTGGACAGGTATATGGAGGTGGAGCGTTTTTCCCACGTCATGCACCTGACATCACACATCAGCGCGCAACTTCTGCCGGGACTGGACGCCGTCGACGTGCTGCGGGCGGTTTTTCCGGCGGGCACGGTGAGCGGCGCGCCCAAAATACGGGCCATGGAACTGCTGGCTGCGGAAGAACAAGGCCCGCGCGGTCCCTATGCCGGGGCCGTCGGCTGGTTCGGGCTGGACGGACAGGGCGTGCATATGGATACGGGCATAACCATACGCAGCCTCTGGATACGCGACGGGCGCGCGTTCTGGCAGGCCGGTGGAGGAGTGGTCCATGATTCCTCGCCCGAAGCGGAATGGAAAGAAATCGTCAACAAGGCGGCCGCTGTGCAAGCCGCGTTGATCGGCAACGCAAACGGGGAGCCGCGCCCCCCGCAGAATACCCCGGAGCGCTCCGGGCAACATCCGGATACGCCCCTTGCCGGGACCGGGGCAGGAGGCAGCAATGTTTCTGCTTATTGACAATTACGACTCCTTCACGTTCAATCTGGTGCAGGCGTTCCAGACGCTGGGAGCGCATCCGCGCGTGCTGCGCAACGACGACCCGGCCCTGGTCGAATTTGCCGTACACCCCGACCTTAAGGCCGTGTGCATATCGCCGGGTCCGGGGCACCCGGACCGGGCCGGGCTTTGCTTCGATTTTCTGCGTCTCCTGCCGCCCCGCGTGCCGGTACTCGGCGTTTGCCTGGGACACCAGGTGCTCGCCCGCCTTGCCGGGGTCCCGGTCATCGTCGCCCCGCGCATCATGCACGGCAAAGTCTCCGAAATCCGCCACAACGGCTTGTCCCTGTTCCGCGGGCTGCCCGACCCCCTGCGCGCAGGACGGTACCATTCCCTGGTCGCCGAGGCCGGAGACGACAACCCGGTCTTCGCCGTTACAGCCAGGGCTGAAGGCGGGGAAATCATGGCCCTGGAATACAGGGACCGGCCCTGGACAGGCGTGCAGTTCCACCCCGAATCCGTCCTGACCCCGGACGGACCCCGCCTGCTCGGCAATTTCCTCACGCTCGCCCGTTCAGGCGCGCAGGCGCTCGAAGAACTTCGCGCGGCCGCGCACGCCCCGCAACCTGAAAACGACGACCCGCAAGACAAAGGCAGCACCCGCACCCCGTACCCCCTGTCGTTGATTATGGACAGGGTGGCGCGGCGCGAAAACCTGCCCGCGTCCATGGCCCGCGCCGCCTTTGCCAGGCTTATGGACGGCGAGATGACGCCGGCCCAGGCCGGGGCCTTTTTGCTCGGCCTGCGCGCCAAAGGCGAAACCCCCGAGGAAATGGGCGAAGCCGTGGCCGCTGTCCTGGCCCGTGCCGTGCCCGTCGATCTCCCGGATGACGGACAGGTCCTCGACGTCGTGGGCACAGGCGGCGACGGTCGTTTTTCCTTCAACTGCTCCAGCGGTACGGCTCTGACCCTTGCCGCCCTGGGACACAAAATCGTCAAGCACGGTAACCGCTCTGTATCTTCCCGCTGCGGGAGCGCCGACGTGCTGGAAGGCCTGGGCTTCGACCTCGAACCGAGCCCGGAAGAACTGCAAAAACATCTGGCCGAAGACGGCTTTGTTTTTCTGTTCGCCCCGCGCTTCCATCCGTCGTTCAGACATGTCATGCCCATCCGGCGGGAACTCGGCGTGCGTACCCTGTTCAACATCATGGGACCTTTGGTCAACCCCGCCAGACCCCGCCGCTGTTTCCTGGGCGTCGCCGACCGGGATCTCCTGCCCCTGGTGGCCCGTACCCTGGCCCGTATGGGCGGGAGGCGCGGCGCGGTCGTCCACGGCGCCGGCGGCTACGACGAATTGACGACCCTGGGACCGGCCGATGTGGCCTATGTCGACAACGCCGACGTGCGCTTCACTACTTTGGACCCTGCGGAATACGGCTTCAGCCCCGACGACCCGGATCAACTCTCCATAAGCGGCCCTGAAGACGGCACGGCCGTACTCGGAGAACTCCTGGACGGGCGCGGACCGCAGGCCATGCGCAATATGCTGGCCCTGAACACGGGTTTCGCGCTGCATCTTATCGACCCCGAACGGCCCCTCGCCGCCTGCATGGACGATGCACGGCAAGCCGTCGCCGACGGAGCCGGCGGCCGCTATCTGCGCAAGCTCAAAACAACCGGCCGGCTGCGCGGGTTTGCCTTCTCCTCCCCGGAACAGGCCGCCTGAGCACTCTGCTGCACACGGGAAACACCATGCTTGATCACATCATACAAACGCAGGCCGCACGCGTGGAAGCTCTGGCCGCCCTCAAACGTACCGGACGCTTCCCGCCCCCTTTGTCCGGAAAACGCCCCTCCTTCGCCGCCGCCCTGCGCAAACGCCATCCCTGCGCTATCATCGCCGAATACAAACGCGCCTCGCCCACAGCCGGTGAAATCAATATGTGGCTGTCCCCCGAAGACGCCGCCGCAATGTTCGCCGCCGCAGGCGCGGCAGCCCTGTCCGTGTTGACGGAAGAACGCTGTTTCCGGGGCAGCACGGCATACCTGGAACGCATGACCGGAGCGGGGTTGCCCCTGCTGCGCAAGGATTTTCTCGTGCATCCCCTGCAAGTGGAAGAAACGGCGGCTACCCCCGCCGCCGCCCTCCTGCTCATAGTCCGCTCGCTGCCGGATGATACGCTGCCGGCGATGCTCGCTGCCGCAGCCTCCGTCGGCCTTGAATGCGTGCTGGAAATTTTCAACGCTTCCGACCTTACGCGGGCGCGCCGCTGCCTGGACGCCGGCGGCACACACCCCGTCATCATCCAGGTGAACACACGAGACCTGCAAAGTATGCGCGTGGACGCCGCCGCATCCGAAACTCTGATCGCACAACGCCGTGAGGGCGAATTGTGGATTTCCGCAAGCGGAGCCGCACGACGGCAGGATGTGGAAAAACGCGCGGTACTCGGCTATGATGCCGTCCTCATCGGCACAGCCCTTATGGCCGCGCCCGACCCCGGCGCAGCCCTAGCCGGACTGCTGCCGCCGTCGGCAACACAGGTGAAAGAGAACAAATGATTTTACAGTATCCGGAAGGCTCCCTGCCTGCCAAAGTCTGCGGTTTGACCCGCGCCTCCGATGTACGCCTGTGTCTGGAGTTGGGGTTTCGCTGCACAGGCTTTATTTTCGCTCCCGGCAGCCCGCGCAGGATCAGCCCGGAACAGGCGGCCGTCCTGCCTGCCGGCAACGCGTTGCGCGTCGGGGTCTTTGCCGGACTGCCCGCCGACGACGTGCTGCGCATCATGAAGACGGCCCGGCTGGATTTGGCGCAGTTGCACGGCGGCGAAGACGAGGACTTTTGCCGGACCGTCGGCCCGGAACGCGTGATCAAGGTGTTCTGGCCGCAACGCTTTGCGGCGGCGCGTCCGGGAGATGCCGCCGGCGCGGCGGACCTGCTGCGGGAGGAATGCCTGCGTTTCGCCCCGGTATGCGCCTTGTTTCTGCTGGATGCCGGCATATCCGGCGGCGGTACGGGCAGGACGCTGCCCCGGCAGGATTTGCGTTCCTTCCGTCCCCCGCGCCCCTGGATACAGGCAGGAGGTCTTGCCCCGGACAATCTGCAAAGGGCCTTTGCCGACTGTTCCTCTTGGGCGGTGGATCTGAATTCCGGCGTTGAAGAACGTCCCGGCCTGAAGGACGCGGTGAAGCTTAAAGCCGCGGCAGCCGCGTTGCGCGGCCTGTCCGGCAGGCATCCCTTCAATAAAGAAGAATCATGACGCATTACCCAAAGGAATTTTTCATGAAAAAAGGGTATTTCGGTGAATTCGGCGGGTGTTTTGTGCCGGAGCTGCTTATGCCTCCGTTGTTGGAGTTGGAGGAAGCCTGTACGGACATCCTGCCCGGCGAGGAATTCCGCAGGGAGCTTGACGGGTTGCTGCGCGGCTATGCGGGACGGGAGACTCCGCTTACCCTGTGCCCGACGCTTTCCCGCGAACTCGGCTTCAATCTGTATTTGAAGCGGGAGGACCTGCTGCATACCGGGGCGCACAAGATGAACAATACCCTGGGGCAGGCGTTGCTGGCCAGGAGAATGGGCAAGAGCGTCCTGGCGGCGGAAACGGGGGCAGGGCAGCACGGCGTGGCGACAGCCGCCGCCGCGGCCCGTCTCGGCTTGTCCTGCGTTGTGTTTATGGGCGAGGAGGACACGCGCCGGCAGGCGGCCAACGTCATGCGCATGCGTCTTTTGGGCGCCGAGGTGCGTCCTGTCGCAAGCGGGACCAGGACGCTGAAAGACGCCATCAATGAGGCGCTGCGTTTCTGGATAGCCGAACAGCGCACGACGCATTATTGTTTCGGCACGGCTGCCGGCCCGCACCCTTTCCCCACTTTGGTGCGGGATTTGCAGTCGGTGATCGGCGAAGAGACGAAGGCCCAGTGCCGCAGCGCCTTCGGCGCGTTGCCGGATGTGGTGGTCGCCTGTGTGGGCGGCGGATCCAATGCCGCAGGCATGTTTTATCCTTTTGTCGCCGACCCCGAGGCCGGCGCGGTGCGTCTGGCAGGCATCGAGGCCGGAGGCACGGGCGAGCCCGGATGTTTTACTTCCGCGCCGTTGAATCTCGGGACGCCGGGGGTACTGCACGGGCAGTACAGCATGCTTTTGCAGGATGCGGACGGGCAGATACAGCCTTCGCATTCCGTTTCCGCCGGGCTTGATTACCCCGGCGTCGGGCCGGAACATGCCTGGTTCCATAAGGCCGGCAAGGTGGAGTACCATGTCGTTGTCGATGCCGGGGCGTTGCATGCCTTTGCCCGCCTGTGCCGCGGCGAGGGCATCATTCCGGCCCTTGAGTCGTCACATGCGCTGGCCTGGGTGCTGGAGAACGCCGAGGCGTTGCCGGCAGGCGGCAATGTGGTGGTCAATCTTTCCGGGCGGGGAGACAAGGATATGGATATTATCCGCGAACATATGCCGGACCTGTGCATGCCCGCGCAGGCCGCCGACAGGGAGGGCGGATCATGCCCCCGTCAATAAATCAACCCGCGGGAGGAGACCGGACAATGTCTTCGCCGATGAACCCGGCTGCGGGATCGCCCCCTGCGCAGACCCCTCCGCTTCGTGCCGGGCAAGGTTCCGGCGCGTCCGTTCTCACCCGGCGCATAGAAGAGGCGAACGCCGCGGGGCGCGTGGCGTTCATACCGTTTATCACGGCCGGATTTCCGACGCCGGCGAAGTTTCGGCAGGTTCTTCGGGAACTGGACGAGGGCGGCGCAGATATTATTGAGGTCGGCGTGCCTTTTTCCGACCCGGTCGCCGACGGCCCGATGGTGGAGGAAGCCTCGCGCCGTGCGTTGGCCGCCGGCGTCCGCCTGCGGGGCATTCTGGAGGAACTGGCCGAAAGCGCGGCCGGCCGCAGTGCGCCGGTGGTGCTTATGGGCTATTACAATCCCTTTTTGCAGTACGGTCTGGAGCGTTTCGCACGGGATGCCGCGGCGGCAGGCGTGTCCGGGTGCATCGTTCCGGATTTGCCCGTGGACGAGGACGGGCCGTTGCGCGCGGTTCTTGAGGCACAAGGTATGGCGCTTATCCCTCTGGTAGGGGTCAATACGCCGACCGCGCGCATGCAGGCTTACGCGCACGGGGCGGCAGGCTATGTGTATCTGGTTTCCGTGCTCGGGGTGACGGGCGAGCGCGCGGCCTTTGCCGAAGAACTGGCCGAGGCGTTCACGCGGGCGCAGAGCGTCTTTTCCCTGCCCTTGGCCGTGGGATTCGGTTTTTCCGGCCCGGCGCAGTTGGAGGGCATGCCGTTCCGGCCGCAGGCCGTTGTCGTCGGGTCGGCGTTGCTGCGCTTTCTCGACGCCGGCGGGAGCGCGGCCGACTTTATGTCGCGCCTTGCGTAAAGTTTGCCGGCGGACCGCCGATAACGTCTGATGTCCGATCGTATGCGCACCGGGCACGGTATCGAATCCGGTCCGGCGCGCGTCCGGCGGCAAGGAGGTAACATGTGCGGTTCGTCGGCATACTCATCCTTCATGCGGGCCGTCCGGTGCGCGCTGCTTGTCGCAACGCTGCTTCCGGCATGCGGCGGCAAACAATACTCGGACGGTGATCTGCGCAGCGTCGAAGCCGTCCGTTCCGGCCGTGTGGTCGATGTCGCCGAGGTCATGGTCAAGGAAGAAAAATCTCTGGCCCCGGCCGTGGCCGGCGGCGTCGTCGGCGGCATGCTGGGCAGTTATTTCGGCCTGGGCACGGGCCGGGAACTCTTCGGACTGGCCGGCGCAGCCGTCGGGGCGCACATCGGCTACGGCAGCGATATGACCTATCGCCGGTACCCCGCCCTGCAATTGACTATTGAACTGGACGGCGGCAGGATGGTCATAGTAGTGCAGGGTCACACGGAATATTTCGTGCGCGGCGACAGAGTTCGCGTCGTCGGCCTCGGGGACGGCAGAGCCGTCGTGCAACACGAATAACGGCAGCACACAAGGCGACGCGGAACGTCCGAGGGGCGCGGGCGCATCATATTCTCCCGGCGGGCTCGGCTGTTGTGTTGCGGACAGCCTGCGGCGTCAAGGCGCAGTCGTCTCATATTCTCCCGGCAGGCCCGAGTGCCGTGTTGCGGGCAACCCGTGCGCCAAGGCACAGTCGTCTCAAGTTCTCCCGGCAACATTTCCTTGCGGAAAAGCAGGAGGGTACAATGCTGAAGAAAGTTGCTTCGCTATGGTTTCGCGTATGGCTGACGGCCGCTGTCCTGCTTCTTGCCCTGCCGGGCGGCGGCGTTGCTGAAGAAGCGCATTGGGGCTACACGGGGGCATTCGGGCCTTCCGACTGGGATAAAGCCGACCCGTCGTTTTTCATGTGTAAAGCCGGCAAAAACCAGACGCCTATCAATATCGTTCCCCGCTTTGCGACAACGCTGCCGCCGCTGGTCTTCAGTTACGGAATCAAGGGAGACACCGTTCTCAACAACGGCCATACCGTGCAGGTGCTGTTCCCGCACGGCAATACCCTGACCGTGGACGGCATCTCCTTTGAACTCGTACAGATGCACTTTCACACCCCCGGCGAAAACCTCTATGCCGGGAAAGCATTCCCCATGGAAGCACATTACGTGCATGCGGATAAAGCAGGAAATACGGCGGTGCTGGCCGTTTTCTTTGAAGAGGGAGAAAGCAATGCCGACTTGGCCGCCCTCTGGGCCGTCATGCCGCAGACTGCAGGCGAAACCAAACCGCTGCATCAGGGGTTCAATCCGCTTGCATTGCTTCCGGTCGGCAGGGAATATATCTATTTTAACGGTTCACTTACCACGCCCCCCTGCTCTGAAGGCGTCAGATGGTATGTGTTGAAGCATACCGTCACCATCGGCAAGGAACAGGTTGCCGCGTTTCTCAAGTGCATGGGATATCCCAACAATCGTCCGCTGCAGGAAGTGAATGCCAGGCCCGTACTTCGTTAAGCGGCATGTGTTGAAGCATGCCGTCACTGTCGGCAAGAAACAGGTTGACGCGTTTCTCAGGTGCAAGGGATATCCGAACAACCGCCTGTTGCGGGAAGCCGGCGCGAGGCCTGTATTCAGTTAAGCAGCGGGAGCGGGTGATAATGCGCATCCGCCGCCGTTCGTCCCATCCACGGCGGGCACCGGGCGTTTACCGGCGCGGAGGCGGGTTTCCCGTCTCTTTACAAGCGGCCGAATTTGCCGGTATGGTGTTGCTCCTTGCGCCGTCGCCGGAATGGAGGTGCTATGCCCAGACATTTCATAAGAATTCGAGACCTCGGCCCTGATGCCCGCTCCCTGCTTGTCCGGGCCGGTGAAATCAAGAAAAACCGCTTCCGCAGCGAGCTTCTGCGCGGCAAAACCATAGTGCTGCTTTTCGAGAAAGCCTCGACGCGCACCAGATTGTCCTTTGAAGTCGGCATCCGGCGTCTCGGCGGCCAGTGCATTTTCATGACGCCTCTGGAGAGCCAGCTCGGGCGGTCCGAACCTCTTGAAGACACGGCCAGGGTGATAGGCCGCTACAACGACGGCATCGTGGTGCGCACTTTTTCAGAAGAAAAAGTACGTAAACTCGCGGAATACAGCGGCGTCCCGGTAATCAACGCCCTGACCGACCAGGGCCACCCCTGCCAGGTGTTGAGTGACGTGTTCACCATGTACGAGCACAGGCCGGACCTTGAAAAAATCAAGGTCGCCTGGGTAGGCGACGGCAACAATATGGCTAACTCGTTTATTGAAGCCGCCCATGTTTTCGGTTTCACGTTGGCGCTGGCCTGCCCTCACGGTTACAGCCCCGACCCCTCACTATTGAGCGAAGTGCAGGCAGCCGGCGCCGCCGTCACCCTGACCGACAACCCGCGTGAAGCCGTTGCCGGGGCGCATTTCGTCAACACCGACGTATGGGCCTCCATGGGGCAGGAAGCCGAGCAAAAGGCCAGGGAGCCGGCTTTCAAAGGCTTTTTCGTGGATGATGCGCTCATGTCCGCGGCCGCGCCCGGAGCCTTGTTCATGCACTGTCTGCCCGCCCACAAGGGCGAAGAGGTCAGCTTTGAAGTGTTTGAAGGCCCGGCTTCGATAGTGTTCGACCAGGCCGAAAACCGTCTGCACATGCAAATGGCGCTCATGGAACGGGTATTCGCTGAACAGGATGCCCGCGCATAGCGTTCGATCAGGCCGAAAAGCGCCTGAACATACAACCGGCGCTTATGAAACGAACATTCACACAACAGGACACCCGCACAAGGACACGCTGATGCGCAAAACACCGCGGAAAGTCGTACTCGCATACTCCGGCGGGCTGGATACTTCAGTCATTCTCCGCTGGCTGATAGAGGAATACAACTGCGAAGTCGTTACCCTGACCTGCGACCTGGGGCAGGAAGAAGAATTGTCCGGTATAGAGGAAAAGGCCCTGAAAACCGGGGCATCCAAGGCCTATGTGGAAGACCTGCGCGAGGAATTCGCGCGCGACTTCATCTTTCCCCTGTTGCGCGCCGCGGCTGTGTATGAGGGCCGCTACCTGCTCGGCACCTCCGTAGCCCGCCCCTTGATAGCCAAACGGCTTACGGAGATAGCCGCCGCCGAGGGCGCGGACGCCGTGGCTCACGGCGCGACCGGCAAGGGCAACGACCAGGTCCGCTTTGAACTGGCCGTCTACGCCTTGGCCCCGCACCTGGCCGTCATCGCCCCCTGGCGGATATGGAATCTCAAATCGCGCACGGACCTCAACAACTTTGCGGAAAAACACGACATCCCCCTCTCCGCCGCTGCCAAACGCTACAGCATGGACCGCAACATGCTGCATCTTTCCTACGAAAGCGGCGAACTGGAGGATCCGTGGGAAGAGGCCGGGCCGGGCACGCATACCCTTTCCGTGCCTCCTGAAAAGGCCCCTGACAAGCCTGAATATGTGGAAATAGACTTTGAAGCCGGTGATCCCGTCGCGGTGAACGGACAACGCCTGACGCCTGACGCCCTTATCCGCGCGTTGAACGGCATAGGCGGCAGGCACGGCGTCGGACGTCTGGACATGGTGGAGAACCGCTTTGTGGGCATGAAGTCGCGCGGGGTCTATGAAACCCCCGGCGGCAGCATCCTCTACGCGGCAGGACGCGACCTGGAAGGCATCTGCACGGACAGGGAAGTGCTGCACCTGCGCGATGCCCTCATACCCCGCTACGCGGCCGCCGTGTACAACGGCTTCTGGTATTCGCCCGAACGCGACTGCCTGCAGGCGTTCATGGACAAGAGCCGGGAGGTGTTGACCGGCACTGCGCGCGTCAAGTTGTACAAGGGGGGCATATATCCTGTGGGACGCAAGTCGCCGAACTCGCTGTTCCGCAAGGACCTGGCCACCTTTGAGCGCGACGACGTTTACAATCAGGCCGACGCCTACGGCTTCATCCGGCTTAACGGTCTGCGCATTCAGGGTTACTGGCGCCGGCAGCCGGCGTCACCATCGCGCGCAGCCGAAGCAGGCGGCGCATGTTGTGACCGGTAAAGGCGCCGCGCTCGCGCTCGCCCGTTCTTCGCGGGGCGCGCATCCTCTTGTCGAGGAATTCACCCAGTCTGTTTCCTATGACCGCGCCCTGTACCGTCAGGACATAGCCGGGTCGAAGGCCCACGCCCGCATGCTGGCCGCACAGAGCGTCATCAGCCCGGACGAGGCCGCGATGCTGGTACGGGGACTCGACGCGGTACTTGATGAAATTGAGTCCGGCAGTTTCGTCTGGAGCGCCGCGGACGAAGACCTGCACATGAATATTGAGCGCCGGCTGACCGAACTGGCGGGCGACGTCGGCAAAAAACTGCATACGGGCCGCAGCCGCAACGACCAGGTGGCCCTTGATTTCCGTCTTTTCGTTTCGGACAGAACCCGCGACTGGCAGGCGTTGCTGCGCGCCCTTATCGCCGTCCTCGTCGACAGCGCCGAACGGCACGCGGACCTGATTATGCCCGGCTTCACCCACCTGCAGCCCGGCCAGCCGGTGAGCGCGGCCCAGCATCTTTTGGCGTATGCCTGGATGTTCCGGCGCGACGCGGAGCGGCTGGCCGAAGCGGACGGGCGCATCCGCGTCTGTCCGCTGGGCGCGGCCGCCCTGGCCGGCTCGACCTTTCCCCTGGATCCCCGGGCCGTCGCCGCCGAACTGGATATGCGCGGCGTCTTCCGCAACAGCATGGATGCCGTGTCCGACCGCGATTTCGTCCTGGAAGCCCTGTTCTGCGCTTCCCTCATCATGATGCATCTTTCCCGCCTGAGCGAGGATATCATTCTTTGGGCTTCGCCCGCCTTCGGGTTTATACGGTTGCCTGACGCGTATTCCACAGGCTCCAGCATCATGCCGCAAAAGCGCAATCCCGATACGGCCGAACTGACGCGCGGCAAATGCGGGCGCGTATACGGCGCGCTGCTCTCGCTGCTGACGGTGATGAAAGGGCTGCCCATGACCTACAACCGGGATCTGCAGGAAGACAAGGAACAATTTCTGGACACGGACGCGACTGTTGCGTTGTCCCTGCGCGTGATGACCGGGTTGCTGGGCGAGGTGGTCTTTGTGCCCGAAAAGATGCATGAGGCCCTGCGCAAAGGTTTCGTCAACGCCACGGAACTGGCCGACTACCTCGCGGCGCGGGGCGTCCCGTTCCGCGACGCGTACCGCGCGGCGGGCAAAGCCGTTGATGAAGCGGCCGGCCGCGCTTGCGGACTGGAAGATTTGCCTGCGGACGTGTTGCAGGGCATTCACCCGCTGATTGCGGACGATGTGCGCGATGTTCTGAACTACGAGCGCGCGGTCGCCCGCCGCGAAAGCCCCGGAGGAACCGGCCCGCTGTCCGTGCAACGCCAGATCGCGGAACTGCGCCGCTGATGTCCTGTCTTCACTCTCCGTTTGGGATGCGAACGGTTACGATGTGCCCGGGCTTTGTCGGGCATCAGGCAGGAATCTCCCTGAAAGGAGAGGTTCGAAACATAAAGGAATATCTGATGAGTGTAGACCGTCAACTGCATGATGAGGCGCAGCGCTGCGCGCAAAGAGCCGAAGAAGCCTTCTCCGCGGGGCAACAGGCTGAAGCTTTCGGGTATTTTATTGAGGCCGCGTCTTTTGAGGAACAAGCCGCCGCGAGTATGGCCGTCGCCCCCGACAACGAACCGATGCGCTCCGGTCTGTATCGTGATGCCGCGTCTTTCGCCCGTAAAGGGAACGACCTGTCCTACGCGGAACGTCTGTGCGCTTGCGGCCTTGCCGGGTTTCCTCCGCCGGAAGTGCGCAACGCTTTGTTGCAGTTTCTGGATGATATTACCCGGGATCGGTTCTGGGCCGAGCAGGCGTCGAACATGCGCGGCGCGGCGCTGAGCATGCGTCTTTACGGCAACGGCATACGTTTCGGGTCCGCGCCCATCAAGGTCGTCATGAAACGAGTGGACAGCCTGACCGGTTTGTTCGCGCGTACAACGCAGAGGATTGCCAAGCGTCCTTACGCCGATTTGCGCAAAAAAGACCCTCAGGCGCGCCCGTTCATGACGGAAATGGCCGTCGATACACCGGGGAGCTTCGGCGTTACCTTGAAGCTGTCCAGGCTTGCCGGTGAACAAATCAGTTTTTTTCAGCCCGACCCGCAGGACGTCCTGAATGATGTCGTAACCAATATTGAATGTATCGCTTCCGGGGATTTCGAGACATTGCAGAAAAACATTCCCGATGAAAGCTATCTTGTCAATTTTATTGCGGCAGTCAAAGAGCTGGCGCCCGACGGGAAGATCGTCAAAACCGTCGGACTATCGACAAAAACGAAACAAGTTACGTTTTCCGCCGGCCAGAGTGAGATAAAGCGGGCCGCCCGCGCCGCCGTCCCGGCGCTGGGTCCCGCGCCCCGGCAATACCCTGAGAAACTTACGGGCTATCTGGATATAGTCGATAGAAAAAACGGCACGCTTGCGCTGACGTCCGACGAAGGAAAAGTCTATAAGGCGGAAGTAAAAAGCGGGCTTGAAGAAGTCGCCAGGAAATATTTCGGCAGTTTGGTCGAAGTGGAATATACAAAAAAGAGAAGAACCATTATCCTCAGCGATATATCTGCACTTGAAGATACTGAATGATGCGCTGTGACGCAACAATGCTGGATAGCTCCGCCGTGTATGGCGAACGTCACCTTGCTCTGGTGGTCTTCCGTCAGCCCTTTGCCAGTGGAAGGGTCTACGGCATGACTTCTTTTGACTCCAAGAGCCTCATGGGTATACGATGTGGTTCATTGTATAAAATATTCTAAATGATTTTAGGGTGTTGACTATATATGGCATTCATGAAGCCGTCAGTTCAGTTCCGTCCAACCCACTGCAGGGAAATTCAAAAAGTTGCGAGAAATCGCGAGCTATTGCGGATGCATCACTGGAGAATGACGAACAGAAAATTTTGCCCTGCGTATCATCAATGCGTCGAGACATACTCCCTTAGGGCCGCATTAATGGCTGATTGGTACTTCGGATGATGGTACTTAAACCATTCCAGCACGTCAGCATCAAGTCGAAGAGTCACCGGCTTTTTGATAGGCCGGTA
>JAITDR010000005.1 GCA_031282465.1 Desulfovibrio sp. | reverse complement strand
GTCTGCCGTCACCGTTATGCTGTGGTCGCCGGCCAAGTCCTTTTCCACTATCTGGCGGGCCAAGGCATTGACCAGCCAGGGTTGCCCTTCCGACCAATAAAAGGCGCGTTCCACGGCGCGTTCCTCAAAAGGCTGTCCCACAGCTTCCGTATGCTGCCGATAGAGGGCCGCAATTTGCTCCCGAGTGAAGTTGCTGAGCGTCAGGGCTTCAGTAACGATGTTGAATGGGCTCGCCGACCCCAAAGTATCCCTGTCGGGCCTCACTTGTGCCTTGAAATCCCGGATGTCGCGCATGCCGATAAGAGAAACGGACCAAGGGAAGGGGGAACGGAGGCGGTTCACGTAGCCGTCGCGCAGTTGGCGCAGGAAGCTGATAAGGACCTGTCCGGAAAGGCAATCCGCTTCGTCGAAAAAGATAATAAGAGGTTTGTCCAGAGCGACGCACATGCGCATGAGGGTTTCGCCGACCCGTGTACTCGCGGATGCCGGCACGGAATCCGGCCAAATTGCACTGAAGGCAGGCACAGTGAACGCTGCCCGCAACACCGATAAGCGCAATACCGCCGAAAAGCCGTCCGCGCCTTCCGCGACATCGGACACCCCCTGTAAAGCTTCCAGAGAGCAATACAGTGCGTAAAATTTGCCCTCGGCGTTGATTTCGTCGGTCAAGCTTTGCAACAAGGTGGTCTTACCGGACTGGCGGGGAGCGTGAATCACAAAATAGTGCTTGTTCTCGGAGAGCTTACGCGCTTCCGGAAGTCGGGCAATCGCGTCCAGCATATAGTGTTCTCCGGGAACACAGGGACCTGCAATATTGAAATGCTTGGGAATCGCATATGGGTCAGGCATGCTTTGCTTCCTTGCCGACTGTCCTCACTATATCACTTAATTGAGAATTGCAACTAAATTTTGAAACGCATAAAGTTCCTGCAGCAATATGGACTCATTGTCTATCGGTATCATCCCGTCGGGGAGCAGCCTGTACCATGAATAACCCGGCAATGCCCGCTTGAGTTTATAAAATGAAGTGCCGGCAATAATGTTCATTTCGTTAAATTCTATCTGAAAGGCTTGTATAATCCTTCTGTGTATTGATTCAATCGCGCCGTTTAGTACAGCAAGTTCGTGACCTTCAGTATCAATTTTTACAAGATCAATTGATTCGAAATTCTGTGTTTTAAGAAAAAAATCTAATGTTGTAAATTTTGCAGGGATTCTTTCTACGTCCTGTTTATGGATATCTGTTATAACTTGCTTATAGCGCGAGGCATGTGCTGATCCTGACATATCTTTTCTATCATATAATATGCTTTCTTTCTCACTATCTGATATTCCAAGTTGGAATGCAAAAAAATTATATTTTTTTGCTTCTTTTTTTAATGCCGCGAACGCGACAGGATTGGGTTCAAAAGCATATATGCAAGCATCATTGGAAATTTTACGCACATCAAGTGCGTATGTTCCTATATTAGCTCCAATATCTATAACAGTAGGTTTTTTTCTTCCAGAAAGTAATTTTTGTAGAAAGAAATACGCACCTGAGATTTTAGAATTCTCATAATTTAAAATTCCTATACCTTTTATTGAAGCCATAAATACTTGTCTTTGAAATGCATAATTTGCTACTGATACAAGCTGTTGTGCATTTTTTACATAAAATTCAATGCCATGCATAATAGATTTTGGCACTTCGCCTGCGCAGGCTAACTTGAGAATTGTATCTGCTTCTTGAGTAAAACCGTGGACGGAAAAAACAGCAATCAACCCGCAGTAAATTTTAGTGTTATTAATTTTATCTATAAGAGATATTATTACTTGTATAACTTTAGCTATATCTAGATTACGCTTATCTTGGGCAAATTGTTGTAAAGCATTATTCAGGCGATCTTCGTTCAGTAAAGACAATATTGAGTGCGCTGATAGGAATTCGGCACTGTATATGATATCATTTTCGTTATCCAATTTTATATTATTATCTATTTTCAGCGGTTCAACATTGTCAATATCTTGAATGTCAACAAAAAAATCTGTTTTCAGTTCATTATTTATTATAGAAATATATCTATCTATCAACATATGTTTTCCAGGTATACACTGCCAAGTATCTTTTGAAGAAAACTTATCCTCTAGAGCAGCTTCCAATGCATCTGTGAAGTCAGATAAATCTCTTTTGAAGAAGAATGTATGAGAGTAATCAAGGTCAATTTTTTTATGCTCTGTTGTCTCAAGTGCAAGCAACGAGCAATTCATGGCAATACTTTCAAAATTACGTATATTCAAATCATCAATATATGGTACATTTAATGATATTGATGAAGTTTTTAGTCCATATAAAAGGTTTCCGTAATTTGAGTTGATACAAGTATCTCCATATAATTGACAAAACATATTATTTATTTTTCTATCGTTAATTATCTTATATATTTTATATAATAGAGGGTTTCTTTTGCTGCAGCAATACATTCTATATGTTGAGATCAGTTCACGCTCTTTGTTTAGTTTAGTTTTCGATAAAGACATGAGCATGGGTATGGAAGATGCCGTATAACAACAAGGTAACCAAATAGCATTCGAAGAATATTTGTCGATATAGTTGCCGTGGGCAACATAAAATCTGGTGAAGTAAGGTTCCGCCTGCGTCTCAAAAGGGTACATGTGGTGGGAATCCTGTGACCAAACAACCTTGGGACAGGCGATCCTTTCAAATGCCGTCAATTTTCCTGTTTGTTTGCAATGCTCAACGAAGGTGAGGGGATTTTGCCCGACCAACCTGAAGATAAGCAGGTCGGCATCGGCGGCTTCCGCGCAAAGCCTGTCGATATCCGTAATGCTGTCCATAAAGGGGATTGTTTGCACGCTCAATGTTGAGCCTGCTTCCCTGCTTTTTACATATGGCAGATCCTCCTCATAAATATTGCCCGATATCAGGATGTTTTTCATAATTGTCGCTATTCCTGCCGAATGTATGGAGGCCACGCCCCTTGCCCGGCCCTCTTGTCTGGACACACAATGTTGAACCGGCTTTCATGCTTTTTACGCAGGCCGTATCTTCCGCAGAGACATCCGGGTCACCCGTCCGGGCATCTATCGTTTCCTTCGCGTACGGGAAATCTTGCCGGCCGCATGTTCTTGATATTTTTCTCTGTTATTACAAACTGTTGACGCCGTAACCCCGGTTGACAACGCGCGCCCGAGAGACTAAGGTGCCTGCGTGACACCGCGTTGTCGCGATGCGCGGCGCAGGCTTTCCGTTTCACCCGGTTTCCCCGCCGGAAACGCGTCCCCCGGCACTGCAGGAACCGCTTACAGTAAGAGTATTCCCCGCTTCGGCGGGAGTCAAGCCGCAATTCCTCTCCGAGTAGGGAGAAGTGTCGGTCATAAAGGGCATTCAGATGAACACGCTGAGGACGGTCAAGGGCTTTGCCGACATTTTCCATCCGCAGAGCGCCTTGTATACCTTTATGGAAAACACGGCACGCCGCGTTTTCGGCGCTTACGGTTTTGAAGAACTGCGCCTGCCCGTGCTTGAGTTCACGGAACTGTTCCGGCGCGGCATAGGCGGCGATACGGACATCGTGCAGAAGGAAATGTACACTTTTCCGGACCGCAAAGGGCGCTCCCTGACCATGCGCCCCGAAGCCACGGCCGGCGTCGTGCGCGCCTATCTCGAAAGCGGCGGGCACGGCCGCGACGCCGTGTGCAGGCTGTTCGTCTGCGGCCCCATGTTCCGCTATGAACGCCCGCAATCAGGAAGAATGCGCCAGTTTCACCAACTCAACTGTGAATGCCTGGGAGCGGCCAACGCCCAGACCGACGCGGAAATCCTGCTCATGCTCGACGCCTTTCTGCGCGAGCTGGGCTTGGAGGGCCTGCGCACCGAACTGAACACTCTGGGCTGCCGCGCTTGCCGTCCCGGCTACATGGAAAAACTCTCCGCCTTCCTGCGCGCCCTGGACCCGGAAACACTCTGTCCCGACTGCCGCAGACGCCTGGAAAGCAACCCCCTGCGCGTTCTGGACTGCAAAATGCCCGCCTGCAAGGCGCAGACCGCGCAGGCGCCCGCCGTCCGCGACCATGTCTGCGCGGAATGCGCCGCGCATTTCGAAACCGTCCTCCGCATACTGGACGCGGAACACGTGCGCGTGGTCCTCAACCCGCGACTGGTGCGCGGATTGGACTATTACATGCGCACAACCTTTGAGGTTGTTTCCGAAAATATAGGCGCCCAAGGGTCCGTCGCCGGCGGCGGACGCTACGACGGCCTGACCTCCCTGCTCGGCGGCCCGGCCGTTCCCGGCATAGGCTTTGCCTGCGGCATGGAACGTCTGGCCCTGGCCCTTGACGGACAGGGAAAACAGCGCTTCGCTCCCCGACCGGACTTTTACTTCGCCGTGCTGGACCGTGAATGCGCGGATAAAGCCCTGCACGCCGCGCAAATCCTGCGCGCGGCCGCGCTGTCCGGCACCGTGGACTTCAAGGACGGCAAACTCGGCGCCAAACTGCGCCGGGCCGCACAGGCCGATGCGGAATACTGCCTCATCTTCGGCGCGACCGAACTCGCTGAAGACAAGGTTATCATCAAAAACATGGACGACGGCGTCCAGGTGTCCCTGTCCCTGTCCACCCTTGCCGACTGGGCGGAGATACGCTCGGAAAACAAACAGGAAGCAGCCCGTAAGGGGCGCTTGCCGCTCTTTCAGACCGCTATAGGAACTTCCCGATGAACAACGATGCCGAAACCGGCCTGCAACAAGAACACCGACGTTTTGTCGAAGACCTCGGAACCTTCGTCCGCTCCCACAGTTGCGGCGAACTGAACGCTGCGCACATCGGGCAGGAAGTCGCCCTGGCCGGCTGGGTGCAGTTCCGGCGCGACCACGGCGGTCTTGTTTTCGTGGACCTGCGCGACCGAGCGGGTCTTACCCAGGTGGTTTTCGCCCCTGAAGTCTCCGCCGCGGCGCACGAAAAAGCGGGCATCCTGCGCGCGGAATACGTCATCGCCGTCACCGGCCGCGTACGCGCCCGGCCCGAAGGCATGGCCAACCCCAACATGCCGACCGGGGACATCGAAGTGGTCGTCGGCGAATGGAAACTGCTGAACACCTCGAAAACTCCGCCCTTCCCCGTTGAAGACCGCGCCGACCCGGGCGAAAACCTGCGCCTGCAATACCGCTACCTGGACCTGCGCAGGCCGCGCATGGCCGCGAACCTGACCCTGCGCCACAAGACAGCGCAAAGCATACGCCGCTATCTGGACGGTGAAGGTTTCCTGGAAATCGAAACACCCTTCCTGACCCGCTCCACCCCCGAAGGCGCCCGCGACTTCCTCGTGCCGAGCCGCATGAACAAGGGCGCTTTCTACGCTCTGCCCCAAAGTCCGCAGATTTTCAAGCAACTGCTCATGGTCGGCGGCCTTGAACGCTATTTCCAAATTGTCCGCTGCTTCCGCGACGAGGACCTGCGCGCCGACCGCCAGCCGGAGTTCACCCAGGTAGATATCGAAATGTCCTTCGTGAACGAGGAACAGGTCATGGCCTTGGCCGAAGGCATGGTCGCCGCCGTACTCCGCGACGTCAAAGGCATCGAACTCCCCCTCCCTCTGCCCCGCCTGACCCATGCGCAGGCCTTGGCCGACTACGGAACGGACAAGCCGGACACGCGCTTCGACTTGAAACTCAAGGACGTGACGGATATCGTCCGCAACTCCGGCTTCCGCCTCTTCGCCTCCGCGCCTCTGGTCAAAGCCCTGCGCGTGCCGGGCGGGGAAAGCCTGTCGCGCAAGGAAATAGACGATTTCACGGAATTTGTGAAAATCTACGGGGCGCAGGGGCTTGCCTGGATCAAACTGCGCCCGGCAACGGCAAACAACGACGAGGAATGGCAGTCGCCCATCGCCAAGTTCCTCTCCGTCCAAGAAAAGGCAGGGCTGCGGGAACGCCTGGACCTGCGCTCCGGCGACCTCGTGTTCTTCCAGGCCGGGGCGCCGGACATGGTCAACGCCGCCCTGGGCAATCTGCGGGTCAAGTTGGGCCGCAGACTGGGGCTGATCGACGATGCGGCGCTTAACCTCCTTTGGGTCACGGATTTCCCCCTGTTTGAATACAGCCCGGAAGAAAAACGCTTTGTCGCCTGCCACCATCCCTTTACCTCGCCGAAGGCCTCCGACGCCGCGGCCGTACTCGCCGATCCGGCAGCCGCTCTGGCCAGGGCCTACGACATGGTGCTCAACGGCACGGAACTCGGAGGCGGCTCCATACGCAACTGCTCAGCCGCCGCGCAACGCGACATGTTCAATGCTTTGGGATTTACCGAGGAAGAGGCCGAAAGTCGCTTCGGCTTCCTCATGCAGGCCCTGGAAATGGGCGCGCCGCCCCACGGCGGCATAGCTTTCGGCCTGGACCGCATGGTGATGCTGCTGGCCGGGGCGGACAGCATCCGCGACGTCATCGCTTTCCCCAAAACCCAGAAGGCATCCTGCCTGCTGACCGGGGCGCCGGCCGATGCCGAGGCCGGCCAACTTAGAGAACTCGGCCTCAAAGTACGGGAAACAAAAGAAATCCGTACCGAGTAACGCGTTATTTTATGGAAAACACCCATTAATTCGGGGCTCTGCCCCGAACCCCGCCGGGGGAAATGATTTCCCCCCGAACCCCTCATCCGTCTCTCACCCCGTTCGGGACGGATGACGTCGTTTTGGCACAAGTGAAGACGACGGAGCAGTGAGCCGGCGATACAAAAAATGAGGGTCAAGGGGCATCATGCCCCTTGCGGGGTCGAGGGGCGGCGCCCCTCGCGGGGTCCGGGGCAGCGCCCCGGCAAGGTTTGGGGCGGAGCCCCGGCAAGGTTTGGGGGGAGCCCCGGCAAGGTTGGGGGGGGAGCCCCGATACATCAGCCAAGGAGGAAGCCGTGAAACGAAACAATACACCTGTATCGGTATGTTTGTTGTGTGTTTGCGGACTGCTCGCGGCCGCCTGCGTGCAGCCGTCCGTGCGGGCGGACCGCAGCGGGTTTTACGCGGACGGGCGCTTCAGGTCGCACGTCGCCGTCAGTGCGCCCCTGACCCTGGCCGGCGCAGGCAACTTCTCCGCGATGGTACCCTCCGAAGTTTTGTTGGCGCCGCCCAACGCTACCTTTCGCTTCGCCGTATTCGGCGAAGGGGAGAGCGGTCCCGTCGACCGTACGGCGCATGTAATCGCGAGCGAGCTGCCTTCGCCGGGCTGGCGCTGGGAAAAGGAAAGCCTGGCAAGAACGGAATCCATGTACTATGCCCTTGTGAACGCGGGCGGACACAGGCAGGTCGTGCAGGTTTTCCCTGTGGAAAGTTCCGGCGACTGGTTCAGCAGTTTCTGGACGTTGAACGGTCGGGCGGTGCCGGATTTCTGGCTGACCAAACACTGGTCCTCAACCCCGTACGACGACATACGCATGGTCGCCGAATACCGCGAAGCGGCCCCGGCCTGCATGCGCGACCGGTTGACGGCGTATGCCGAGAGCAAGAAGAACCGGGACTACGCTCCCCTGCACGGCAAGGCGCTGATGCCGCGTTGCGAACAGGAAGTGGAGGAATTTTCCCGGCGCGCCGATGCCGCCGTCACATTAGGCGACGCGCAGGCCGCGTCTTCGGCCCTGTCCGAAAGCGGTTCCGCGCCGCAGGCCGCGATCCCCGGCGGCAGGCCGAACATGCGCAAACTGGTGGGTGTTGCGGAACTCGTCCG
>JAITDR010000225.1 GCA_031282465.1 Desulfovibrio sp. | reverse complement strand
TGCCTTTTATGGCTACAATGAACAATTTTGAGACAACTTCATGGAAATAGGGGCTTGCCTGAACTTTCGGGAAAAGAGGAGTAGTGAAAAATGGGGACAGAATGGGGACAACAACGAGATCATCACAAAAAAAGGGTTTACGACTTACTCGTAAACCCTTGAACTTTCTGGTTGCGGGGCCAGGATTTGAACCTGGGGCCTCCGGGTTATGAGCCCGACGAGCTACCAAACTGCTCTACCCCGCGTCATGTCATGCGCGCTGAGAAGCAACACAATTTGTTTTCTTACTTCGTATTGTCCGGCATGTCAAGCCCCGCCGTGGCGAGGATGTAACTGCGTAAGCGGATAACTATTGTAATAAATTGAAATATCAGGGTAAAAATTTCAGGAAATCGTGTGAGAGGCCAATCTCCGCTCCGCGTTGCCGATTTTTTTGATTGTCCGGAGGCTATAATGCGATTTTCAGTCCACAACCCCATTATACGCTCCTCTCGTGAGAAACGAATAACGAGAAAGCGCCGTTGCCGTTACGCAGGCGGGCGCAGTGCCGCCTGTTCACGCAAAAACGGATCTCAGTATGCCGCCGACCTCGGGCGTCAGTTCCAAACGGTGCACTCCGCCCCTGATGATGTGATACTGTTTGAAGCCCTGCGGTAACAACGGTTTCGTCATTCTTGCATGGTCTATGAGTTCGTCTGCGTCGCCGATAATGACGTGCAGCCTGCCGGTGTCCCTCATATCATCGTCCAAGTATGCGAACTTCGCGAACAGCGTGAGGTAGGCCTTGCAGTCGATATACTCACGCAAGGTTAAAAAAGGCGCAAGCGCCGGGTTGATGAGTACGGTCATCGCCTGCGGAAACAGCAGGTTCAGACAACGAGCGAAAAAAGCGCCCAGGCTGCTGCCCAGAATAGAAAGCCCCGGAGCGCTCGCGGGTCGGCTCAAAAGGTACGACGAAGCACATTCGTGCAGTTGCCGCAGAATGCTCTCCGGGCTGCGCCTGCAGTAATCCAAAGTCGGCGAAAAAAACTCGCGGTTCCGGATATTCGCCGTGAGCCATCGGTATTTGCTGTTGTCGCCGTTGCCGGTAAATCCGTGAATATTGATGATCACAGCGAAATAAGGGGGTACGGGTTAAAACGGGCCAAGGTCTTTTTCCAGGCTTCCGGCATGAAAGCTATCACGCTGCCGACATGGACTGTGGAAAGGCTGTAGCTGTTTGTCGGCTTGTTGTAGATGCCTTCCCGCAACAGCGCGAAGTCGATTTTTTTTGCGCAGGGCAAGGTTCGCCTGCTGCATGTCGTGGAATTTTTGCAATATGTATGAAAGTCTCCATTAATTGAATGGGAAAACGGAATATCGACATCGGATATTCTGAAAGTGTCGGGTATTTCAAAAAAGTAGAAAGCAGCGAATACCTTCCGCTCGAGATTGCACAGGCGCAACGGCGTGCCGAGGTTCCCAAGCCTTGTGCCGGCAGCCGGCTCATTAGTTTATAGTACGGCGAGACTGCGTTGCCGTCAACCTCGGCGGCAAAAGCCTTCTGCTCAACGGCCGCGTTGCGATGCCTGCCGAAAACACAGCAAAAAGTTTGCCGTTTCCTGCTTCATCTACCTTGTCGGAATGTTGGCAGGGAAGGATAGCTCTGAATCGGCAAAAATATACATCACGGCAGAAATATTTCAGTCAACACTCTCTTATTTTCCCAAAACAGACATTTCTGTCGTATTTTTCGGTGACCTTGAAAAAAATATACAGGTGCCCTATAAGGGCAATCGTGGACGTAGAAATCGTGAACAGCAAAGGCTCATTCAATGCACATATACATTGCCGCTTCCTGGAAACATCAGCATGCCGTAGAAATGCTCACCGAGCTTCTGGAAAACAGGGGACACAAGATTTTATCCTGGTTGCGGGAAGGCCGACCGGAAGAAGCCTTTTTATCACGCCTTGATTTGGAGCGTTTTATACGCTCCGAGGAAGGAAGACGCGTGTTCGAGTTTTGCGCGTCGTCGGTGACGCGCTGTGATCTGGTCATCTATCTCGGGCCGTCGGGTTGCGACGCCTGGGCCGAGGTAGGCGCGGCTTACGGCTGCGGAGTGCCGATTTTCGGCCTGCTCGCCAAGTCGGAAGATGTGGGACTCATGCGGCACATGATCCGCTCATGGCATTCTTCGGTCAATGATCTGCTGGAAGCAGTCCGAGCCTTGGCGGACAGCGAACCCCGTCACTTCTGAGAAACGTAGATACATTGAGGAGTTGCCCCAAGTTCCGCCGGTGCATAGAGTTCGCTCGGCTGCAGATCACTCCTTCAAAAAGCGCCGGCGGGGGCAGGGGTGTACGGTGTATCGGCATCCGGGGGCTGCCCGGCGTCACGCGGCGCGGGGACGGGGTCACGCGGCGGCAGCAACACACCGCGCGCGTCCCTGTCGAATTCCTGCATGCGCGTTCGCGGCGACGGTCCGTACATCCAGTTCTGTATCTCGCGTCCCATGTCCGAGGCCAGCACCTGCACTACGGCGTGCAAGGGGTCTGCAGGCATCCGTGACCTGGTCGCAAAGAGGAAAAAATCCGTCGTCTGCGCTGCCGGTATAAGGCCGGACTGCGCCATGGACCAGACCAATTGCCCGCTCGGCACGTCATGGGCCTCAATCTGCAAGGATACGCGGGTATCACCCGCGGTTCCGCCTGCATAGACATAAGTAACGAAACCGCCGATCACCAGATCCGCCCCGCGCCTGCGCCCCAGATCCACTGCTCGGTCCCGGCGGTAGGGAGTATCATCGCCGGAAAATTCCAGATTGGGGAAAACGCGCATGGTCAGCCATGTCTGCCAGACTGTGCGCGCCATGCCGAAGCCGAGCGGGACGGGATTGTCGATGGGCTGCGTCACGCGGAAAGGCACAAACAGCGCGCGCAGGCCTTCGGGAGGCGTGCTCCGGGGTTGCACATGCACTTCGGGAGGATTGCGTCGTACCCATTGATCCCGGTAGACGATGTTTTTGTCTGCTGGGTCGATGCGTACCTGCTCGTCTATGCCGCGCATCGTTTCACATGCGCCGCACAGGACGACAAGCGCGGCAAGCGCCGCCCCGACCGCACGACAGTTCACGAAGTCCTCCCCGACACAACAGCCTGCCCGCAGGTATGCCGCACGCCCGGGCACGCCTGCGGGCCGGATATATAATAGCCGGAAACGTCTTGCATGTGCGAATGCGGCACGACTGTGTCCTCTGCATTGTAAGGGCGGAATGCCGGCGATACGGCTTGTGTGCGCGTCTGCCGCGCGGCAGCGGGCAAGGTTCGCACGTTCACGGTAAAAGAGGCTTGAGACGCCGCACAAGGTCTTCGCGCAACTCTTCGTGTTGCAAGGCGAAGTAGATATTGGCCGTCAGGTATTCGGACCAGTCGCCGGCATCAAAGCGCATGCCGTGGATTTTCACCGCCAGCAGTCCCTTATTGTCGGCTTGAAGCTGCAACGCGTCTGTAAGTTGTATCTCGCCGCCGTGGCCCGACGTCACTTGTTTCAGATGGCGGAAAATATCCGCCGTCAGCACATAGCGGCCGATAATGGCAAGGCGGCTCGGCGCTTCGTTCACTTTCGGTTTTTCCACCAGCTTGTTCACGCGGAAAATGCTTGGGGAAATCTCTTCGCCGGAGATAATGCCGTAACGACTTACACGCTCCTGCTCCACTTCCATGACCCCTATGACCGGCAGGCGCTCGCTCTCGGCAACCTCGACAAGTTGGCGTATGCCGGGGTTCATGCCGAAAAGCAGGTCGTCGCCGACCATGACGGCAAACGCGCCGTCCGCGGCCACCACGTCTTCGGCACACAGCACGGCATGCCCCAGACCGAGTTGTTTCTTCTGCCGGATGGCGGTGACTTTGGCCATTTCCGCCACCTGCCGTATTATTGCAAGCTGTTCGGTCTTGCCTGCTCGTTCAAGTACTGCTTCAAGCTGTAGGTTGTAGTCAAAGTGATCTTCAATGACGTTTTTATCACGGTTGGTGATGAAAATTACGTCTTCAATGCCGGAACGGATGGCCTCCTCGACAACATACTGCACGACCGGCTTGTTGTACACCGGCAGCATTTCCTTGGGGATGTTCTTTGTAGCCGGAAGAGAGCGGGTTCCCCAACCCGCAACGGGGATGACGACTTTGCGAATGTTCATGGTGGCCTCGCTTTTCAACCGGCGCATCCGGACTGTGCCGCAACGCCTTTGTATGCCGCTTCGTGTTCCATGCCACAATAAACGGGATTTTTCAATCCGCACCCGGCTTTTTCCGCCGGAAGAATGCTCGACTTTGCGCCTGTCAGGCCTGCCTGCCGGTGAAGCTTGAGAGGCGGAGCCCCTCATCAGAGAAAATTCTTTATAAGCGTATTCCCTGCACTGTCGGGAGTCAAGCGGCATTTCCCCGCCGACGACAGTCCCGGTTAAGGTAATATTGGCTATCATAGTGAAACAGCGGAATTTTTATGCCGGCGGATGAAAGGGTTCGCTTGCGGTCGTTTTCAGGTGCTGGAGTTACGGTTGCAACAATGTTGCAAATGCAGCAGACATGCATGTTCGTATGCGGTACGACACAGTGGCAAAGCCGATAATCCGCGCCGCGCGACAAACTCGGATGAGGCCTTGCCGAAGGAGAATTCGCTGTGGTCAGAAAAATCATCACTATTGATGAAGACAAATGTACCGGCTGCGGACTGTGTGCCGGAGCGTGTCACGAGGGCGCAATCGTCATGAAAGCCGGCAAGGCGAAGCTGCTGCGGGACGATTACTGTGACGGCCTGGGAGATTGTCTCCCCGTTTGCTCGACAGGGGCCATAACATTTGAAGAACGCGAGGCTCTGCCTTACGACGAAGCGGCAGTTCAGGCCCGTGTGACGAAAAAAGAGACGACCTCTCTGCCGTGCGGTTGCCCCGGCTCCCATGCCCGCGCCCTCAGGCGGATAGATACCGCGTTCCCGGAAAGCATATCGGCAGCGGTGGAAAAAGCGGTCAGCCGGCTTGCGCAATGGCCGGTACAAATCAGGCTGGTTCCGGTTACCGCCTCATATTTCAAGGGTGCCCACCTGCTCATTTCCGCCGATTGCGCCGCATATGCGCACGGCGACTTCCATAATGCGTTCATGAAGAACAAAGTGACGCTCATCGGCTGTCCGAAACTGGATACGGACGACTATGCAGAAAAGCTGGCCGCCGTCTTGCGACACAACGACATTGCATCCGTTGCCGTTGTGCGGATGGAGGTTCCCTGTTGCCGCGGCCTCGAACATGCTGTTGCGAGGGCGCTGACGAACTGCGGCAGGATGATTCCCCGGATTGTGACGACCATCGGTACGGACGGCAGCATTCTGACGGACGGCAGTACGGCGGAGGTTTGGAACGCATCGGCCTTGCGGCCGATCGCGGCCGATACCGGTTCGGCCGGCAGCGGGGAGAGCGTGCCGCGTTGAAGGAGCAACGTTCCTCAATCGCGAGTCAACTTTCTGAACTTGGCCTGGTGCGGTTGGTTCGCTTCCTTGCCTAGGCGCTTTTTGCGGTCCTGCTCGTATTCACTGTAATTGCCGTCGAAGAATACGGCCGACGAGTCGCCTTCAAAGGCCAAAATATGCGTGGCGATGCGGTCCAGAAACCAGCGGTCGTGGCTGATGACCAGCACCGATCCGGCAAAGTTGTCCAAAGCGTCTTCCAGCGCGCGCATAGTGTTGACGTCCAGGTCGTTGGTAGGCTCGTCCAGGAGGAGCAGATTGGCGCCGGCCTTGAGAACAAGCGCCAGATGCACGCGGTTTCTTTCTCCGCCGGAGAGCGTGTCCACCTTCTTCTGTTGGTCCTGTCCGCTGAAGTTGAAGCGGGAGCAGTATGCGCGCGCATTGATTTCCCTGTTGCCCAGGGAGATGACGTCGCGGCCTTCGCTGACGACTTCGTAGACGCTCTTGCCGGGGGTAAGGATTTCGCGACTCTGGTCCGCCCATGCTGTTTTCACACTGTCGCCGATGCGCAGGATACCGGAATCCGGTTTTTCGCGGCCGGCAATCATCCGGAACAGGGTGGTTTTGCCTGCTCCGTTGGGGCCGATGATGCCGACTACGGCACCCGGCGGCACGGAGAGATTCAGGTTTTCGACCAAGAGCTTGTCACCGACGCGTTTTGTCACGTTTACGGCTTCGATGACCAACTTGCCCAGACGAGGTCCGGGCGGGATGTAAATTTCCAGGTCCGGGGCGCGGCGTTCGGCTTCATGGGAGAGCAGGGCCTCGTAAGCATGAATGCGAGCCTTGCTTTTGGCGTGACGCCCCTTGGGCGCCATGCGTATCCACTCCAGTTCGCGCTGTAGAGTTTTGGCGTGCTCGGAAGCGGTTTTTTCCTCATCCGTCAGGCGTTTTTGTTTTTGTTCGAGCCAGGAGGAATAGTTGCCTTTCCAAGGAATACCGCGTCCGCGGTCGAGTTCCAGTATCCAGCCGGCCACGTTGTCCAGAAAATAGCGATCGTGGGTCACGGCTAT
>JAITDR010000030.1 GCA_031282465.1 Desulfovibrio sp. | reverse complement strand
TCGTTGAACCCGTTCGCCAGAAACATTTCCTTCATGCCGGACACGGCGTTGGCGGTCAGGGCGACGACGGGCATGGTCCGGCAGCGTTCCTCGTCCATGGCTCTGAAGGCCTTGGTTGCTTCCACGCCGTCCATTTCAGGCATCATGTGGTCCATGAGCACGAGGTCGAAGGGTCGGGCCCGCACCAGTTCCACGGCTTCACGACCGCTCAGGCAGGTGAAAATGCGCATCCGGTAAGGAGCGAGCAGACCTTCGGCCACCAGCAGATTGCCGGGCAAATCGTCGACAATCAGCACGTCGGCCTCCGGCGCCGTAAAGCTGATGCGCAGCCGCTCCGCGCGCGCCGTAGTTGTCGTGCCGGCAGGGCCGCCCATAGCTGTCGGATCCTCCACTATCTGTATCAGCTCGGCTGTAAAGACGGAACCTTTGCCGTACTCGCTCCGTGCCGTAACATCGCCGCCCATGGCCAGACACAGACTGCGGGCGATGGCCAAACCGAGGCCCGTGCCCTCTATGCCGCTGTGCCGCGTTTCCTCAATGCGCACGAACTCACCGAACAACTTGGGCATGTCCTCCTGCCGGATGCCTATGCCGCTGTCTTCCACAACAAAAGTCAGCCGGATCGTGTTTTTCGTAACCGGCGTTCCGTAGGCGGAAAATTTGATAAAGCCCTCATTTGTGTATTTTACGGCATTACTCAGAAGGTTGAGCAGAATTTGCTTGATGCGGCCCGCATCGCCGATCATGAAGGCGGGGATGTCCGGGGAGATGTCCGTCAGCAGGTCAAGCGAGGTTTCCGCCGTCCGGACGCGGATGACGGCCAGCGCGTCGTTCAGAAGAGAGGCCGTTTCGTAGCGTTCGGGGTGTATGGGCAGCTTGCCCGAATCAATTTGCGAAAAATCAAGAATATCGTTGATAACGGCGAGCAGGCTCGCACCGGCGTTACGGATGCCCTTGATGTATTCAAGAGCTTCAGGTGTGCCGTATTCCCGCTGCGCCAGTTCGCTCAGGCCGATAATCGCGTTCATGGGAGTACGGATTTCGTGACTCGTGCGGGCCAAAAAATCGCTTTTCGTCTTCACGGCCCGTTCGGCAGCCTGCGTTTGCAGGCGCAAGGCGCGGATGCGCTCCGCCACGGCCGCTTCCAGTCGCCTGCCGACCTTCTTGCTGCGTAAAAACATGACAAACAACAAAAAGACGGCGCCGAGCAGCAGAACGAAACTGCCCAAAATATACGGTGTGCGCTCCCGGGCCACCGCGTTCCGGTAGTCGAACACGCGCGTTCGCCAGTGTTCCGCTATCTCGTCGACATTGATAAGGTTCATGCCTTTGCTGATAATCGAACAAAGAATTTTTTCCGACTTGTTGATGCCGAAAGTGGATCTGTATTTTTCATTGAAGGCGAAATTGATTTTATAATACGGTTTTTCCTTGTAATGAGTCATGTTGAGCAGTTGATTCTGCGTGGTCATGACCAGGTCTACATCGCCTCTATCCATGGCGAGAAGCGCCGCAAGAGTATTGTTGTAGGTTTTTAAAGCGTTGTGACGGGGAAACAAACGTTGGAAAAATTCCCCCTGCGAGCTTCCTTCGGCCAAGCCGATTCTCAGCTTGCGCACGTCGTACAGGGAAATGTCCGGGCGGTCGTTGCGTGAAACCAGCGCATAATAATCCGTCATAAACGGCGCGCTCGGCCAAAGAAAGTGTCCTTCCCTTTCCGGGGTGCGGACAAGTTCCGAAACAATCGCCAGTTCGCCGTTTTCGAGCATGTGCTGCAGATCGGACCACGCGACGGGAATACGATGACCGTTAACAAAATTAAGACCGCTGATCCTGCCGATTTCCGTCAGAATATCCTTTGCGCAACCCTGCCATGCGTGCTCCCGATAGTTGTAGAAAGCAACAGGGTAATTGTCGTACTCCATCCCGACGAGAATCGGCAGGTTCCATCCCTGCGGGCTGTGCCTGTAAACATACTCTCTTTCTTCCTGCGTCAGTGTCGCGAGAAATTTGTTGCTTATATATTCCTCATGGCCTTGCTTGTACAGCATGTTTATATAGCGGCTTCCGCCGTTGTCCAGAATTTTTTGCACAATGGAGAGGATAGGTGCAAGTTCCGGATTTTGTGTTGCGAAAGCAACAGGGCAGAACTGTATCGGCAATATATCCTCAAAGACGAGATCGCCGTAGGCATCAAAGGCGATCGTATAAGGATCTTCATCCACATAAGCGTCCGCCTCATTGTTTTTCAGCAGTCGATAAGCCGCGTCATAACTGTGGACGTAGATGATTTCGAAAGGTTTTTCGAGAGATGCCCTGACCTGCTCAAAGGTCGTCGTATCGGCAAAAAAGACGTAGCGCAGAGGCCTGGACTGCGCGATTTCGGAAAGACTCCTGCTGCCGGCGATGCGATAGTATTTGATTATCCGCTCCAAAAGAGGAGAGGTCATCAGGTATGCCTTGCGGCGCTCCGGAGTGGGGGTCAGTACGCCGGTAAAATCCACTGCGCGTGAAGCAAGCCCTTGCAGCAGCTCATCCCGCTCGTACAGGGCGGGAGTGAAACGGATGCCGAACACCCTGCTCAGCCAGTCGCAGAGCAGCACAGAGTATCCCCCCAGGGTGCCGTCCGGTTTCACGAAACATTCTATGCTCGGCTCCGGGGTGCCGTACACAAAGCTTGCGCCGCTGCCGCGCAAACGCTCGACGGCTTGCCGCTCTTCCTGTGTAAGGCCCGGAATGTCCCGATAATTCGCAAAGGGGGCTTCTTCCTGCGCGGCAAAGACGCAACGCGGGTACAGGCAGAGGAAAAAAAGGCAGGACAAGACCAGGCGCAACACCAAGTTTCCCGGCTTTGTCCGGAGCCGCCCGCCGGGTTTCACGCAAGGCAAGGTTTCACGTTTGCGGTCGGGGCGTGCGGGGGCAGGGCAGGCCGCTCCTTTGATGCCGAGCGGGCTTGCGCTGCGCTCCGAGCGCGCCGGCAACAGGGCGGGCATGTCTGCCGCCGCGACATGCTTGCCCGGACATGGGCAGCCGAGGCCGTTCATCGACGTTTCCGCCCGAGCAAGCCGGCGACGGTCTCCGCCGCCTTGTCAAAGTCCGCCGTCAACATATGCTCCGCCGTTTCGGTTACGGCGTCCCGCAACGCCGCCGGCAGCGACAGGGTCTGCAGGCGGGCCAGCGCGGCGTCGGCCGCGTCGATATCCACGGTCTCCAATGCATCGCGCAGGGCTTCCAAGTGTCCCGCGACGTCGGGGTCAGGCTCTTCCGCAACATCCGCCGCGGGTGCGGAGTCCGGCGCAAGGGCTTCGCCGACGCGCGCCGCCAGGGCGGCAAGCTCTTCACGGAAGACGGGCAACGTTTTCCGGATCAGGGGCATGTCGGCTTCTTTACCCGCCTTTTCCAGCAAGGCGGCCTCCTTTGACAGTCCGTCGGCGCCGATATTGGCCAGGGCGCTTTTCACGGCGTGCGCCTGCGTGGTGAAGGCGGGCAGGGAAGTCTCGTCCGGTTGCTCCGCGATTCGAGCGAGGCATGCTTCCGCATCCGGGCGGAACACCGCCAGCAACTGCAGGTAGCGGCGTTGCGACCCGCCGATGCGGGTAAGCCCGAGGGCGGTGTCCACGCCCGCGATGGTCGGGAGAGACGGCTCGGGCGGAGCGTACAGAGGCGCGCGCTCTTTGCCGTGTTCATCTGCGCGGGCGAATTCCTGTCTCCGGCCTGCATCGGCATACAGATGCGGATACGACTCCTCCGCCGTGTACGGCATCACGCCCGGGCTTTGCCCGGAACGGGCGGAAGACGACTGCGGGGGGCAGGGCCGGGCATCTGCATCGAAAGACGCAGTCGGGCCTTGCCCGGAGCGGACCAAGGGGGGAAGCGCGTGGAGCGGTTCCCTGAACGCGTTCTCGGAAGTACCGTCAGGCGGCGCCTTGAGGCGTTTGCCGACGGGAATCCATTGTTTCAGCACCGCATCCAGCTTGCCGATATCTATGGGCTTGGCGAGGACATCGTTGAATCCGTTTTCCAGAAACATCTCCCGCATGCCGGATACGGCGCCTGCCGTCAGCGCGACGACGGGCAGCGTACGGCATCTCTCCTCGTCCATGCGCCTGACGGCGCGCGTTGCCGCCACGCCGTCCATCACGGGCATCATGTGATCCATCAGCACAAGGTCGAAGGGGCGCTGCCGCACCAGT
>JAITDR010000195.1 GCA_031282465.1 Desulfovibrio sp. | reverse complement strand
GTCTGCGCGCCCGAGGTCAGGGCCGTCAGGCCGTTTATCGTGAACTGCCCGCCGGCGTTGGTCGTTTGCGCGGTTGTGGGCAAGTTGCCGAAATTTGCATCGGCCGCGAAGATCACGCTTTTGCCCGCTCCCACGGCGGTTCCGCCCTGCTTCACGGTAAAGGTTGCGGCGGTCGGCGTGTTCTGGGTCAGGGTCGAAGGCGACATCTCCAGAGTGTACGCGGACGGGATGACGTTGACCGAAACCGTCACGTCCTGCCCTTCCACCGTGGCCGACATGGTCAGTGCGCCCGAAGCCAAGGCCGTCAGGCCGTGTACCGTGAACTGTCCACCGGCATTGGTCGTTTGCGCGGTTGTGGGCAAATTGCCGAAATTTGCGTCGGCCGTGAAGATCACGCTTTTGCCGGCGCCCACGGCGGCTCCGCCCTGCTTCACGGTAAAGGTTGCGGCAGTCGGCGTGTTCTGGGTCAGAGTCGAAGGCGACGACATCTCCAACGTGTATTTGGCAGATTTTCCCAGCAGTTCAAATTCGGCCGACGAATTGCCCACGGAAACCGTGACCGACACTCTGCCGTCAGGCGGCAGCGCGGCGGGATCAAGGTTCAGCAAAAACTCGCCTCCGCTGCCCGTAACGTACGATTTGGAAGAAACGCCGGCAGACGCGGAGCGCATGGAAACAAGTTCGTCGACAAAAGCGCCGAGCACGGCGACAAAGCGGGAGGCAAGGCCGTCGGGCGGACGGGGATTGTGTTGCGCCAGCCAAGCCCCGGCGGTACTCACCGTCACTGTTTGCCCGGCAGCGTAGCCTCCCAGCGACTTCAGCACCCGGAAACGGAACCCGTTGTCACCCTCCCGCCCGAGATACTCTATCCGGTAATCCTGTTTGGCCCGGTACTCCAAGATGATACGGTTTTCCCTGTCCACAAACTCATGCCGGGAACCCGACACCGTACGCAGCTCGGCTACCTTGGAGTGCTTGATCTGCTCGTCCCACGGCATGTCGAAGCGGTAGGTGAACTTCAGACCATACTCTATTTCCGTTGTCCCGAGTTCCGTAGTCTGTTGTGTCAGAAAGCCCGACACGAGAGGTACGGGCGTGTACTCCACACCGTAAGACCAGATTTTCGGATTCTTTTCGAGCTTTGAAGGCCCGAACATGCCCACATGTTCGCCGAACCATTGTGTGAAGGATCCCGTAAACGCCACGTTGCGGTAGAACGGCAGAAATGCCTTGACGCGCACGTCCCATCCGGCGGCGGGACGTTCCTCGACAAAGCGGCTGTCAAAGTCGTAGGAACCTTTCCAGCCGGACATCGGGAAATAGGAGTTGGAGGCCAGACGCAGCCAGTCGAACTGCACTTCGACGCCTACGCCGCCGCGCCGATGCGCTCGGGTGAAGTCGATGTCATAGAAAGCGTTGTAGCCGAGCATCCAGTCCCCGGCGTCCATTTCACTCTTGGCCGCCGGAAACCAGCGCTGACCCAGGCCGAAGTTGCCGATCCAGCGCTCCTGCCCGTCCGCGTCCCCTCCGGAGACATCCATGCTGCGCAACCCGGCCTGTGTAAAGATAGTGGTGTACTGCCCGTCGTACAACGGGAGCAGTACGTCGCCGTCGCCCCGGAGTTTTCCGTTATCGTCAATGCTGTAGTTCAATCGGGCGCGGGCGTTGCGCACAAGAGAGGAGACGGCAGCTTCGCCTGCCGTATTCAAAACTCCCATGCCCCAGGACAACACGCGATCCTGCGCCGCGCGCGAGGAATCGAACAAGTCGACCTTCCGCTCATAACTGCGCCGGCCGTCGTACGCCGGGTCATAGCGTCCGGTCAGGGGGTCATAGCCGATGCCGGACAGGGGTATATACCCTTCCAGATAGCTGCTCCCCAATCCGGATTGCGCATAGGCCTCCGCCCTCCGGCCTTCATCCGACGGCCCGTAGCTGACGACGCCGCCCGCCTTGCGCACCGTGCCGTCCTGATGGAATCCCGCCCCTTCATCCCCGCTCGGGGACATGAGGGACGGAACTCCCAAGACCGATGCACCCAAATCCATCAGCGAGTAGGCCAGGGGACGAGGGGCACCGCCGCCTGCGCTTCCCGCCGGCAGGGAAGGAATGAGCGATTTGAGTACCGACGCGGCATCCCGGCCGCCGTGAGGGGGCGAAGCCGGAGGAGCCGCGGGGGCCGCGTTCCCCTGCCCGGAACGTCCGGCAGCAGGCGTTGATCCTTCGGGAGAAGACGCGGAGGTTGCGTTGCGGTCGCCGTCGGCCTTCGGGCCGTTCATCGCGTGTCCGCCCGAGGCGCGCGCCTCGGCGTCTTTCCGGGCTGCTTCGTTTATGGCCGCCTTGCGTTCGGGGCTGTGCAGACGCCGTTGGACAAATCCGGCATCGATGCCCGCAGCATCGGCCCGTACGGACACGTTGGGCGGCGTCGCGGCATACCGGCCGCTGTTGGGGAGCGGAGGAAGAGGCGCATTACTGTAAGCATTAGCCGCAGGCCGGGGAGGCACATTGAGCGGCGCGGCGTAACGGCTGCTGTTCGAGAGCGGAGGAAGAGGCGCATTGCCGTAGGCTGTTGCCGCGGGCCGGGGAGGCGCGGGTGAAACGGGCGGCGTCGCAACATCACGGCCGCCGTAAGGGGACGGAAACGGAGGGGGAGGGTTGGCGCGCAAATACTCGGCAAGCCCCATAGGCAACGCTGTGCCCTCGGACGCGGGCGCGGACGCCGCTCCGCTCGTCGCATACCCGCCCGCCGCGCCCGCCCGCACAGGCGCGAGGGCCACCTGCGGGGGCAGGATAAGGAGCAGGATCATGACGCGCGCAACCCGACGCGATATGCATGCCCGAAATCCGGGGTGTGAATTACCGCGCGACACGTTCATGGTCCGTTAACTGTTACTGTAAAGAAAATATCTTGCCCACGCTTCGATCGGGACCGTCCGGCGTTGCCGGAAGCATGCCGACAGTACATCGTGAGCGCCGGAAAGAAAGGCCGGAAACGTACCGTCCGTGACCCGGCAGTGCGTTATTGCGGCGGAGGTGGCGTGTGTGCGGATATACGCAAGAACCGGACCGAAGATACTGCTCTCGGTCTGTTCCCCTGTACATTTGCCGAAGGCGGAAAGTTGCTTGGCCTGTATCATCATGTCACATGTCCGACGCAATTCTGTCACGTTCTGCAATACAGGTCAGGCCGCACGACAACCACATCACATCAATTCCGGTACATTCGTTTTGAGTTAACTATAAACGGCGCAAAGTCAAGCCCTTTCTCGGGTTTCAGGAGGAGGTTCCCCATCGCAGCATAGCGACATTGCAACGAAAGCCGGACGTAGGGTAAGCACAAGTTCCAATTGCGCATAAAAAATTCGGGGCGGCGGGAGCATACAACGCCCTTCGGCGACGTCTGTACGGTCCGTTCCAAGGTGCTGCATGCGCTCGCGTAGAAAGTGAAAAAGACTTTTGGCGGCAACTCGGCAAGAGGCCGCATAAGAAATATCCTGATTGACGATGCGCCGGCCCCGGCGGTCTGCTTGCCTCGGGAGAACGGTATGCCTCCGACAAGGAGCCGTCGCGCTTGCGCCGCAACCGGTCCCGCATTATCTTATCCTCATGTTGAGGAGGTTGCATGGCGCGTCATGATACGGAAATGTTCTGCCGTTTTGCGTACAGCCCGGAGTTGTCGTATGAAGCTCTCCTGGCTTTGGATACAGCGTTGAAAGTCGAGCTGACCGCCATACTCGGCGAGGGCGGCGGAGAATTCATCCACTTTGAGGAAACGGGCGATGCCCTGCGTGTGCAGTGCGTCTTTGCCGTATACGACGAGGAGTTGTTTCACGCGTTGTGCGACAGGATTGCGCCGTTGACCGACGGCAGGACGGAGGCGGGCATGCTGTTTGTGGACAAGGACCTGCAACTGCTGCATGTGTACGCCCTGCACGACAATACGTGGCGCGAGTGTTGCGTGGGTTTGCCCGCTCCGGGACCGCTGACCGCGGCCGCGGCGGACAAGGAACCGGCGACGCCGCCCGCCCCGAAAGCCCCGTAAACGCCCCTGCGAAATCCTTTGCGCTTGCCGGACGGCAAAACTCACGGCGGATGCCTCGCGCCGGCAACCCCGCGAAATTTTGTCAACCTCATTATTTTCCTTGCTTTTTCTCGGCACGCCTGCTATGCTTTTCACGTCTGATGAGTTGAAGCACCGGCTGTGACCGACTGCAAAAATACGTTATGAAAGTTTAATGCTTCAGGACTGGAAATGTCTCTTTACCGCCGCCGAACCCGGCTTCAGTGATGCCGGGTCGATCGCCGTTCCCCTGTGCCTGCCGACGCTGGACGCCCTCCGGCACTTTCTGGACCTTGTCCATATCAAGTACTGCCTCGCCAAACCCTTCTTTGAGCTGCCCGACTACTACCCCGTGGTGGAACTGCGCGAACTGCTGCCCAGTTTCGAGGCGGATCCCTGGGAATACACCAAGCTTCCGGCCTTCAGTCTGGTGGCCTTCGACCGGCCCGTGCGCAGTTTCATGGAAATATTCCAGTTCGACAGACTGATTGCCCCGGACGCCAAACTGCGCGCGGATCTCGCCCGGGAAAATATGGAAGTGAACCTTTCCGCGCTCCTGTCCCGTCTGCCGCGCGCCATGCAGGAGGTTCTGCGCCGGCGCTTCGCAAACATCGACGTGGCCGACCTCGCCGCGTATCCGTCTCTCATGCCGTACCTGGCTTCCATGGACCGCGGACAGGTCATGGGGTTGCACGGCCCGCATCCCCGGGAGATGAGTTTTTACCTCGCCGGAGTGTATGCCTCCTTTCCGTCGGACCTGGATACGGAAGTCAAACGCTACGGCGTGCGCATCGGCAAATTCAGCATGGACGACCAGGATACCTATGAACAAAACCGCAATTTCGTCCTTCAGCACCTTATGGAACTCTACGGGTTCCCCGTATCGTCGGAACGGCGCACCTCGGCCGCCGTCTTCGCCCGCCGCCTGCACCGCATGGGCGAGCGTTTCCTGATCCGCGTGCTCGGCCAGTCCGACCGCACCCTGACGACCATTTACGGCCCCGGCACATCCGTGAGCTACCCGCATGTGGATAAAATCGCCCTGGTCAAAGCGGTGGACAACCCGGAAGACGACAACCCGGAAAGACTGCGTGATGAAGGCTGGTTTCTGGACGAGGAAAAACGGGTGCTTATCCTCAAGGTAGTGTACAGGCAACACAAATTCAGCCCGGACAATGTCCGTCAGGAACGCGCCCTGTCCGTGCTCAGGCAGGAAATTATCCATCCCCTGACCGGAAAAACCCTGCCCTATGAGGGATTGATCCGCAGTACGGCCAACGTTCATTTGCTGCTCAACGACATAGTCCAGGGCGAACATACAGGACGCACCGTCTATAAACGCGTGGAAATCGTCGAAGATACCGATACGGAAGAAAAACGACTGAAATTTCTCTATGCCTGGCTGTCAAAAAATCAACGCCGCATCATAGGCTACAGTGATGAATTTTTTGCCAATATCGAAAAGATACTCAATAATTACCTCCTACCCGCAGATGATGAGCGCTTTTATAAAGTGCGCGACTATCACTCCGAAGCGCTGAACCGCTATACATACATACTTCAGGCCCGCAAAGTGCGCATGCTTGAAGACCTGCTGAACCGCAACGTCAAGGGTAAACGCATCGGCTACGCGCAGATGCTCGACGAAAGCGCGGATCTCATGCTTTCGCTGAAATTTGAAATAGTCAATTATTTTGACTCATTGGTTTCTGCAGCCATTGCCATAGGCGAATCCATGCTCAATGACCGCTACCTGGTGCGCTCCTATATCAGTAAGCCGGAAAGCCGCCTGTCGCGAAAAGGTTTGGAGATCAAGCGCAACTATGGCAAAATGGTCACCTTGATAGACGATTTCAAGTCCATACGCAAACAGCGCATGGCAGGCAACAGGCGGCGCGACGGCGACGTAGAAGAAAAACAGGCCGCGTCCTGATGCGGTACCGGTTCTTTGCCGGCAATACCGCGTTGGGAGTGCGCCGTGATCTGCAGGAAAGCCGGCAGGATACGCAGTTCTTTGCCGGCAGCGTCAGGAACGTTGAGGAGGCCTGCCCCCTCGGATTTCCCCCGCAAAGGAGTTGAGGAATGATTTCCCTTTTCACGACACCCCTTACGCCGCGACACATGGAACTCGGCGCCAAATGCGGCCCTTTCGCCGGCTGGAACATGCCCATCCACTATCCTGCGGGCATCGTCGCCGAACACCTCCATACCCGGACCAAGGCGGGCCTTTTCGACATCTGCCACATGGGCGAGTTTATCGTGGACGGTCCCGGAGCGGCGGACTCCCTCGCACGCGCGGTGACCGTGAACATCGGCACCCTGAAACCCGGTCGCTGCCGTTACGGATTTCTCCTCAACGAGCAAGGCGGCATTCTCGACGACCTCATCGTCTATCGTCTGCGCGAAGACCGCTTCATGCTCGTCGTGAACGCAGCCTGCCGGGACTCGGACTTTGCCCGGCTCGGCGAACGGCTCGACCCCTCCCTCACCCTCGAAGACCGCTCGGACATCACAGGCAAACTTGACCTGCAGGGGCCGGAATCTTTCGCCGTCCTGGAACGGGTGCTGCCCGGCCCGTGGCGCAGGCTGCCCTATTTCGGCTTTACGGAAAACGCTTCTTTCGACAACGCCCCGTTGCTCGTCAGCCGCACGGGGTATACCGGAGAACTGGGCGTCGAACTGTACTGTCCCGTGGGAAAAGTCGAGAAACTCTGGGATCGCCTTCTGGCCGACAAAACCGTGCTTCCCGCCGGGCTGGGCGCCCGCGACACCCTGCGCCTGGAAATCGGCCTGCCTCTCAACGGCCAGGACTTGGATGAAAAACACAGCCCCGCCGAGGCCGGGTACTCCGCCATGCTCACTTCCCAGGCAAACTTCACAGGCCGCGAAGGCGCGCTCCGCGTCAAAGAAAAACTCACGGCCCTGCGCCTGGACGGGCGCAGAAGCGCCCGGCACGGCGACGCCGTGTTTCTGCAGGACAAACAGGTCGGGACCGTCACCAGCGCTTCCTTCGCCCCTTCCGTCGGATCGGCCGTAGCCTTGGCCTATATCAACGTCGAAGACGCCGGCGCCCCGGACTACGTCATCCGCGCGGCCAGGGCGGATCTCCCGGCACGCCGCAGCGAACTGCCCTTCTATACAAAAGGCACCGCCCGCATGACCCTGATGTAGCCGGATACGTC
>JAITDR010000221.1 GCA_031282465.1 Desulfovibrio sp. | reverse complement strand
GCGGGCATTGTCGGCGCGGACTGCATCCCGGCCCGCAAGGCGGGCAGTCTGGCCGCCGCCCTGCACGGCACCGCGCGCGTCGCGCGCGGGATTACGGAAAGCCGTTTCGTCCAGGGAGGCTGCATGCTGCTGCGCCGCGACACCTGGAAAACACTCGGCGGACTGGAAGATTTTCAGCCCGGACGCCGAGCCTTTGAAGACGTACACCTCTCGAACAAGGCGACTGCCCGCGGCCTGCGCCCTCTCCGCGACAACCGCCTGCCTGTTTACGAAACACGCAGCCTGCATCGTCTGTCCTGGTGCCGGCGCTCCGCCGGGTATGAATGCGAAGGCGTCGCCGCGATCCTGCGTAAATACGGCAGCGCGGAGTACATGCGCGGCTTCGGGCGGGAACTGCGCGACGCCCTCGCCTATTTCCGCACTTCGGGCGACCCCGTGCTGGTCTACGCGCTCCTGTTGAAAATTATCCGCATTTACCGGGTAGTCGCGGACACGGGCAACCCCTTGCCGCCCGACGGCGAACCCCTGCCCTGCATACGGGCCGCCCTTGCGCCGTACCCCGCGCTTCGGGAACTTTTCAGGGAAGATACATGCGCCCTGGGCGAAAATCCGGACAGGGACGCCCGCCCGTTGCCCGCATTCACTCCCCTCATGCGCGAAATCGTCGAGTCCGGCGCGCCCGCCGCTCTGGAAGCACGGTGGATTGCCGTCTATCGCCGGGAAGACCGCTCCCTGTCTTTCGACAGCCATTATACCGCGGTAGTGGGAACCAACGGCGTAACGTAGCCGAAGACATCGACGCTCTCCGCATTTCCCATGTATCGAACCTATATCGACTCCATGACGGTCAGTCCGCAACCTCGACGCGACGCAATGAATTTCCAGGGAATTTGCCGACGCGGCGTATCCCCCGGTTTTGCTGTCAACGCGGATTTTTGCATCAGGAGCCTTCCGGTCTTTCCGGCATCTCCCTGTTCCAGCGTAATTTCGATGGCCTGCATTACTACAGATGGAGCCACGTCCGTTATGCAGCAGTATAAACTGGGATACCGGCAATGCCACTCGCAGTTGAAACATTCCAACGGTAGGCAGGCAACGGTGGTTTTCGGCGAATAGGGAAAAAAGCGACCGAACTGTCCGCCGCCGAGCACTACAACATTGGGAACAGACAATGCACAGGCGATGTGTGCGAGACCGGTGTCCACACCCGCGGCAAGGCGGCAATCCGCCAACATCGCAGCCGATTCAGCAAGTTGCAGGCGACCGCTGAGATTCAAAGCGGGGATGCCGTGTTTCCGCAACATCTCCACAACCAAGCGGTTCACTTCTCTTTCACGTCCTTTGCCACCAAGAGCCAGAACGGAAAAACCGTATTCCTTGCAGACCGGCACAAGAGCTGCTCCGAGCTGCGGGTAATCCTTGATCGGTATACTCCCTGCAGCAAATATCGCTATGGTCTTGTCCGGCACAAAACCTGCCGCCGTCCACAGTTGTTTCGCTCTCTTGCGGGCTTCATCTCCAACAGGCATATACGGAACGTACGCTGCTGCGCGTTCGAGGCCGTAAAACTCCAATACATGATCATATATCTCTATTTCCGGCAGTTCCTCAGGTAACGGGATGACGGTATGCGCGAAATTTTGCAGATAATCGCGTATGTCAGAAGGCATCCTGCTTGTATTGTTGGCAACGGTAATGAGAGGTGCGCCGCAAAGTAGTGACAGGGCGAGAGCTTGTTCGGTGTTGGAGCGGACAAAATTGAGTACAAGCCCGGCTTCCGCTGTCAAGAGTATCTGTTGAGCTTTTCGGAAGCCATCATAGGTTGTTAAGCTCTTTCTATGTAGTTTTATAATGCTGTCTACATAGTTTGTATCCGCATAAACAGGGGCACAAACGCTATCACATACTGCAATGATTTCGGCATTCGGGTAAAGTATTCTGAGTGCGGGCAACAGGCAGGCAGCCAGTACGGCATCGCCGATACCGTCAAGGCGTATATGGAGCAGCCGTTTGATGTCGATGTTGCGGACAGTTGCATGTTTTTGCGGTATGAAGGCGAGCCGCCGGGCCGAAGTGCGGGAATTCGAATTCATGACGCAAAGCTGACTGCCTCGTGAGCGCTTACGCAAAATCGGTCATGCTGCCGGCAACGCACCTGGAATATCTCCGGAAAGAAGAGGAGGCCGCCGGAACGCAACATTGACAGTCGCTCCCGCCGGTAGTAGGAAGCCCCCTCTGCGGTGAAGCGAGTGCTTGCGCGGAAAAGGGCTGGGGCGAATGGAGGGAGTTGAACCCTCGACATCCAGATCCACAATCTGGCGCTCTAACCAACTGAGCTACATCCGCCGTCCGCGGGGTCAGCTTTACACCGCAGGACGACACAGGTCAAGGCCCGGCAGCCCGCCGGGCATAAAAACGCGGAACAAGGGAAAGGAATGTCCCCGGAATCGCCGGACAGGCGGCAAATTGAACGCCGCCGGACCTTCGGCATCATCAGCCACCCGGACGCCGGCAAAACGACGCTCACGGAAAAACTGCTGCTTTTCGGCGGCGCCATACAGCTTGCCGGGACGGTCAAGGCCAGAAAAGCCTCGCGCTACGCGGCTTCGGACTGGATGGCCATGGAAAAGGAGCGCGGCATATCGGTCAGCACCTCAGTCATGAGCTTTTCCTACGCCGGCTGCGCGATCAACCTGCTTGATACCCCCGGCCACAGGGATTTCTCCGAAGACACCTACCGTGTGCTCACGGCCGTGGACTCCGCCCTGCTGGTCATAGACGCCGCCAAGGGCGTGGAGAGCCAAACCCAGAAGCTCATGGACGTGTGCCGTATGCGCGCAACGCCGGTCATCACCTTCATCAACAAACTGGACCGCGAGGGATTGCCGCCGTTGGAATTGCTGGCCGACATCGAAACGCGACTCGGCCTGGAATGCGCGCCCCTGACCTGGCCGGTGGGCATGGGGTCGACATTCAAAGGCGTTTACGACATCGAAAAAGAAGAACTGCGCCTCTTCTCCCCGACCCACGGAGGCAAAATCCGGGAAGAGCAGGCGCTCATCCGCGGTCTGGACAACGAACAACCGGACATCCTGCTCGGCGATCAGGCCGAAACCCTGCGCGCGGACATGGAACTGCTGCGCGAGGCCGGTACGCCGTTCAGCCGGGACCTGTATCTGGCAGGCCGACAGAGCCCGGTATTTTTCGGCAGCGCGGTCAACAATTTCGGCGTGCGCGAGCTGCTGGACGCTTTTATCCGCCTTGCCCCCGCCCCCCTGCCGCGCCCGGCCCTGACGGAAAACGGCGAACCGCGCAACGTGGCCCCGGATGAAGAGGAGTTCTCCGGCGTAGTTTTCAAGATACAAGCCAATATGGACAAGGCGCACCGCGACCGCATGGCCTTTATGCGCGTCTGCTCCGGGCGCTTTACGCGCGGCATGCGCCTCAAACACCTGCGTACGGGCAAAACCGCCGCCGTGCCCAATGCCGTGCTGTTCATGGCCCAGGACCGCGCCGGGGTTGAAACGGCCTATCCGGGCGATATCATCGGCCTGGCCGGCCACGGGGTAATCAAGATAGGCGATACCTTTACGGAGCGGAGTTACCTGAAGTACACGGGCATCCCGAATTTCGCCCCGGAACTGTTCCGGCGCGTGCGCCTGCGCAACCCGCTCAAGTCCAAACAGTTGCAGAAGGGCTTGGAACAGTTGGCGGAAGAAGGCGCGGTGCAGCTTTTCCGTCCCTTGGCCAACAATGACTATATCCTGGGTGCCGTGGGCATGCTCCAGTTTGAAGTGATTATCTCCCGTCTGGCCGGTGAATACGCCGTGGA
>JAITDR010000148.1 GCA_031282465.1 Desulfovibrio sp. | reverse complement strand
CAGGCCAGGTTGACCGAAATGTTCGTTTTGCCGACGCCCCCTTTGCCGGAGGTGACGGATATGACCAATGGCAGGTCGGCATTATTCATGGGCGGCTCCAAGTCCGGCAGAGGTTTTACCAAGTGTAAGCATTTTAGGAGCAACCTTCAAGCGCCGAGCGGCATTTCCCGTTTGAAGATCAGTCGCCAGAGCATATTTTCCTTGACGGGCGCGAGGGAGTTGCCGAGGCCGGGACCGAAGGACAGGGCCGATACGGGCAGGCCTGTGGCGGCGCCCACGTTGACCACCTGGCCGAAGTGTTCGGCTTCGTCCAGTTTGGTCCAGACTATGCCGGAGCGATGCGCCGTGCGGTAGCGTTCCGTCATGCCGCGCATCTCCCGGTAGTGCGGCGAGAGGGCCAGATGCACGGCCAAGCCTTCCGGCCCGTCGCCCGTCAGATTTGAAAGCCCGGCATCGTCGAGCAGCGTGCGCAGACAGCGCCCGCGCGAAAGCCCCGGTAAATCCACGATGATACGGTCGAAACCCTCGCGCAGTCCTTGATTCAGGGCGACGACCAAGGCCGGCGTGGTGGAGGCTTCCTTGTACGCCATGTCCGAAAGTTCGCAATAATGGCGCAGCAACAGACGTCCGTTACCGCGCGCGGCGTCCGCGTTCAGCAGGCAGATGCGGATGCCCGGCCTGTTTTTGCGCAGGGTCAGGGCCAGACGCACGGCCACCGTGGTCTTGCCCGCCCCGAAGGGACCGGCGATCACCTGAATGCGCTGCAGCCAGTTGTCGCTGTTCCAGGGACATATGGGCACCAACCCGCCCAGGGGAACGAGAATCGAGGTCGAGGGATCTCCGCGCAGTCCGGCGCAGAGATGCTGCAGCGCGGATTCCTCAACGCCTTCGCGGCGCAGGAATTCCACGGCCAGGCGCTGTCTCGGCGGCAGGGCGTCCAGCGACGTCGCGGGCTTCATGATGGCCATCAACTGCTGTTTGATGTCGCTCCATTCTTCCTGCCACTGCCGCTTGCCCGCCGGATCGGAAACGCCGGCTTCCGTCCGGGTGTGGTCGGTCGCGCGGGCGTGCGCGTCCCTCCGGGCACGGCCCTGTGAGGAAGGCGGTGCGGCCGGCCTTGAGGCATAGTCCTGCGGGGAAGGCGATGCGCTCGGCCTTGCTGCATGGACCTGCGGAGAACGCGCGGCGGCCGGCCCCGGAACATACTCCTGTGCCGAAGCGCGGGAGGGCGGGGGAAATGCAACGGCCCCCGGCGCCGCATGCGCATCGGGCAACGTGCCGCGCGACCGCGCGGCCTGCGCCGGGCGGGCGTTTACCGCGCGTTCCCTGATATCCCCGGCATGTGCCCGGCCGCCTCGTGCCGGCGTTGCCGGTTCCGCGGGGAATGCCGCCGCGCGGCCGTTGCCGTCGCCCTGCAGGGGCTTGCGCGCCGGCGCCCTCTCCAGAGCTGCAGTCATGGTTATCAGCCCGTTTTCTTCCTGCGTGTCCAGGATAACGGCATCCGGGCCGAGCTCCGCCTTGATCATGGAGAGCACTTCTTTGGTGCTGCGCGCCGTGAAGCTCTTGATCTGCATCGGTCATGCCCCGGATCAGTCGACTCCGGCCGTGCCCATGGAGCTCAGGCGGATGTCCGTCGGTATTTCCGCCTGGGAAATGACGGGGACGGAAGGCAGGAAACGCATGAGCAACTGGGCGAGGTGCGGGCGGGTCAGGGGCGCGGTCAGCACCACGGGCTGCCCGTCCGTGTTCACGGCGTTTTCCACGGTGCGGTTGATATTCTGCATCAATTTCTGGGCCAGTCCGGGCGACAGGGCCAGGTACGCGCCGCTGTCCGTCTGGCGCAGGGCTTCCTGTATGGTCTGCTCGGCCTTGGCGTCCAAGGTGATGATGGGCAGCGCTCCCTTGCTGTCCATGTACGGTTTGACGATGGTGCGGGCCAGTCGTTCGCGTACATACTCGGTGAGCGTTTCCGAATTCTTGACCACATGGCCGTGGTCGGAGAGGGTTTCGACTATGGTGAGCAGGTCGCGTATGGAAACATTCTCGCGCACCAGATTCTGCAGCACTTTCTGCACCACGCCGAGAGGCAGGGTGCCGGGCGCGAGTTCTTCCACGGCCTTGGGCGCGGTTTTGGCCAGATTGTCGAGCAGGCTCTGCGTCTCCTGCCGGCCGATGAAATCCGCCAGATGCCGCCGGAAGACTTCCGTAAGATGGGTGGCTATCACCGTGGAAGGGTCCACGACCGTGTAGCCGGCCAGCATGGCTTCTTCCTTTCTGCTCTCCGGTATCCACAGCGCGGGCAGGTTGAACGCCGGCTCGCGGGTTTCCGTGCCCTGGATGCGGTGGCGGGCGTTGCCGGGGTCCATGGCCAGGAAATGGTCCACGAGGATTTCCGCCGACGCAGTCTCGTTGCCCTTGATCAGCAGGCTGTACTGTCCCGGCTTCAGTTGCAGGTTGTCGCGCAGGTGCAGGGAAGGAATGATGACGCCCATGTCCAGGGCGAACTGCCTGCGTATGGATTTGATGCGCGAAAGCAGGTTGCCGCTCTTGCCTTCGTCCACCAGAGGCACGAGGCCGTAGCCCATTTCCAGTTCCAGGGTATCCAGGGCAAGCAGGGCCTGCACCTCTTCGGGCGTGTCGACGGAGCGTTCCGCGCCCCCGGCCGCGCCGCCTCCCGTCCCTCCGGACCCGGCGGGCAGCGCTTTGGCGCCGCTCCTGCCCTGCGCGCCCGCCGCAGCTCCTGCGGCCGTGCCTTCTCTGCTCTTGGCCGCGGCGCGCGCCAGCAGGAAAAGGGTCAGGGAAATCCCGAGGAAGGGGATGACCGGCATGCCCGGTGCCAGGGCGAAGAGCAGCAACACCCCGGATACCATGTTCATGGAGCGGGCGTTATAGGTCAACTGACCGATAAATTCCTCACCCATCTTGGCCTCGGCCGCCGCTCGCGAGACGATGAGGCCCGCCGCCGTGGAGGTGATGATCGACGGGATGGTGGCGACCAGTCCGTCTCCTATGGTCAGCAGACTGTAGGTCTGCAGGGCCTGCTGCCAGGGCATGTCCTTCTGCAGGATGCCGAGCAGCACCCCGCCGATAAGGTTGATCATGGTGATGAGCAGGCCTGCGTTCACATCACCCTGCACGAATTTGCCCGCGCCGTCCATGGCGCCGTAAAAATCCGCCTCTTTGCGTATGGCCTTGCGCTGGGCCGTGGCCTGTTCCTCGTTGATCAGGCCGGCGTTGAGGTCGGCCTCGATGGCCATCTGTTTGCCGGGCATGGCGTCCAGGGTAAAGCGCGCCGCGACCTCCGCGATGCGCGTCGTGCCGGTAGTGATGACCACCTTGTTGAGGATGAACAGAATCATAAAAATAACGGCGCCGATGATGTAGCTGCCGCCGACCACGAATTCCCCGAACGCCTGAATGACCGAACCCGCCGCGTCCGTGCCGCGATCCCCGTTCAGCAGGATCAGGCGGGTGGAGGCCACGTTCAGGGCCAGCCGCAGCAGGGTCGTGACCAGCAGCAGGGAGGGGAAGATGGAAAATTCCAAAGGCGAGAGCATGAACATGGAGGTCACCAGAATGACCAGAGACAGAGAGATGGAGATACAGAGCATAAAGTCCAATACTATGGTGGGCATGGGAATCAGCATGACCATGAGAATCACGACCACGCCGCCCGCAAGCAGCAGGTCGCCCTGGCGGGCGAATTTTTGGTAATCTATCTCGGGCAGGGATACGTTGCTTGCCATAATGCCGACGCCTCTTTTTTGCTTCCGTCAAAGGAACGACGCTGCGCTGGAAACTTCAGGGTTTGGGAATTTTCCCCGGATTCCTTGTCTTCCAGATTTGCGCCAGGATTACGGCCACGGCCTGGAAGAGTTCCGGCGGGATGACATCACCTATCTCCGTCTGCTTATACAAAG
>JAITDR010000136.1 GCA_031282465.1 Desulfovibrio sp. | reverse complement strand
CAACCATGAAACCATCAGCACGCTCAAGCGTGGAGCCTGCCGTATACTCCTCAATGTTGCTCTCGAGATTGTTTGCCGCGTTCATACTCTTGATGCCGCTGATAACGGAACCGGTAGAGTCGTCATAATGTCCTATTCCGCCACTCTTGGGAAGTTCATCAGGAAACCCCTGCGGAAGGATGCCGTCGCCGACGGCAATGCTCCGACGTTTGAGAATTTCATCCTCAAATCCGACAAACGTGTCATCATACCTGCGTGCTGCAGCATCACCGGCGGCTGTAATGAATTCAACCGCGATATCATTGTTTTGTTCATCGGCATAACCGATATTTTTCACATCTTCCTCTGCAGGGACAATGACACGAACAGACTTTGACAGTGCTTGAGACATAATTTTACCCCTTTTGGAAAACTACTGAAATCATCTACATATGCACAAACCATGCCGTAAACAGGCAGTTTACGATATGTTGTGCTGCCTATATACATTCCATAGCAATATCCAAAATGCCGGTCATGACAATTTTGCGTCAATCACAAGAAGATATTCACACGGGTACGGGGAAAATCGTAAAATTTTCACTAACTATGGCGTTGCAGGCGGGCAAGGCGGAAACGCGTCTTTTCCGGATAGGGTTCACACCCATCTTCCGCGCGCATCCGTCGCCACACAGCCGTCCCACCCCAAGACGCCGACCGGCTGAAGGCCGGCGTAACGGCTGAATAGATTGTAAAAGATAATGACTTTCAAAGTCAATAATATTTCCGACATTCGCAAAAATTTATTTTTACAATGATATTTCAGTAAATTACAATACTCACGAGGCAGGCTTGCCCAATAACGACCTGCCATAGGCGCGCTACTGCGCAACGAACCTTGGACAAAGCGAGGCAGCAAGGCACAGCAGCGCTAAAAATAGAGGGTGTCGCGCAACACACGGCGACGTATCGGGAGGAACGGGCATTGATGAGGTGTTGAGTGTTGAGGCCCGGAACGGTCCCATTCGGCAAAAATTCGAATGTCGAGGCACATTCGCCGTGCCTCTCGGTGTTGAGCCGGCACTCTACCGCTTTTAAAAATCGACGGTAACCATCTGGAAGAGAAGGAAATAAAAAATCTGCCGAGCATGTCGAAAAAGATATTGACTTTGAAATTCATTATCGTAAACTGCTTAAAAAGCCGAAGCGCGGGTGCGGCCACAGCGGGCCGCGCGGAAAAGACGGAGAATCGAACAGGATAACAGCGTGTTCGTACCGTCGACCTGCGCCGGTATTGTTGCATCGGCACCGGCAACCGGACACGTAAAGTTCTTGTGATTGACTCTGGATTGTCGTTATCGCCGCTGCCGGCTTTGGTGTTCAGGTTTTGAGGACGACAGGACGGCACGGCCGCAACAGAATCCACCGCCCCCGGCGTGTAGGTGCAGAGTACCCGGACGGAACCGCGGAAAACTGTTGAAAATCCGACATACTGTCATTTAACCCCTGTTTAACCATTACGGTGTACTTATGATACCGAGTAATGAAAACATTTTTCCCTATTTTCAGCCGATTCTGTGCGCCGATACTTATGCCGTCTCCGGATACGAAGTGCTTGGACGGTATATTGATGAAAACGGTACTATCCGTTCTTTGGGAGAAATCTTTCAGGATCCTTCTGTACCCGCGGATATTACTTTTAAATTGGATACTATAGTACGTAAAAAAGCAATGCTGCAGTATTCTGAAGAGAAATGCGACAAAGACCTCTATCTGAATATGCGTCTTGAATGGCTTGCCGGTTCAGGTATTCAAAGTGAAATACGCACGTTGAAATGGGCCAGAGAATATAATATAGCACCTGAACATTTAGTTATCGAAATAACCGAGGAAGAATTCAACACAAACACAGATTATATCAACGTCATAACCTTGTTTACCAATGCCGGATGCCGCATAGCCCTTGACGATTACGGTAAAAATGCGAGCAATGTTGATCGGTTGGCCCACTTGTCACCCGACATCATAAAGATTGATATGGGGTATATACATAAAAGTCCGGAGTCGTTCCACCACAGGGCCTATATACACGCTTTGACATCCTTTGCCGAACGCGTTGGCGTCGAAGTGCTGTGCGAAGGAGTGGAATCGCAAGCGCAACTCGATGTGTGCATGGAGACGGGGGCGCGGTATTTTCAGGGCTTCCTTTTTGACTATCCGCAACCGACCACGCGCAAGGCTCTTGAGGACTGCAGCGCCTTTACGCGGTCATCGGAAAAACTTATGTCTTCCCTGTACAACAGGGTTACACACACGAACGCCTTGCACCGAGCAATGGACATCCATGTGCAGAATTTTGTTGCCGGGAACGTTTTTGTCCTTGAGAGAACGAATGTCGACGTGTATCTGGTCAATCTCATGCGCACGTTGCCCCCGCATGTGAAGCGGGTTTTCCTGTGCAACCGCAAGGGTAAGCAGATTTCCGGCAATATCGAACGCTGCCTCGGCGATTGCGCGGTCGCATCGCCTCCGGGCGCAAACTGGATGTGGCGCGGCTTTTTTCATGAAGCAACGCAAATGGTTGAAGCGGGCAGACAAAGCGGAGTCATCGGAGCATATCGGGACGTGGAGACGAAGGAGCGTATTTTTACCTACTTCACCGCATTGAACGGCGAACTCTTTCTCTTTGCCGACGTCAAGCGCCTGCCGCTGAACCTCTCATCGGCTGCTGTTGCGGCATAGCGGGCATGACATACGGATTCAGGATATATTCAACGTCGTCGATGCTGTTTCCCGCAGGAGACCGGGATTCGCCTGACGCGCAATCGCCGGACCGAAACCGTTCGGCGGGGAAAACCGCCGCGCGTCGAAAGAGTTGGAGCGATTCGCCATGTTCAATGTCAAACCGCTCCGCAAGGATTTGCCGTGCAACTCCTTGCCGCGAAAGTATCGCAAAGTGAACTTGCTTTGCCGTCAAGCGATACTTTCGAGCGCAAAACGCTATAAAGAAGGAGGCAACAATGGGCGCTGCTCACAACTTGCAAAGCTGTCTTGTAGGCCGAAAAAATATTATACTGGCCCTTGCCGCCAATATCGAATTCAAAGCCGCCGAAAATATTTTTACCTTAAAACCCTGCCGTATTAAAAATGTCAATGCGTATGCCGCTGAAATTATAAATGACTACAATATTATTATCGTACGCTCTGAAATCGGCGCACTGGGCCCGTGGTCTTCAACATTAGAGCTCTATGATGCTATTTATAAATTTTCACCTGAATATGTCATTATGGCAGGTATAGCATTTGGCTTGAAAGATGACAAACAATCAATCGGTGATATTTTAATTTCAACAGAAATAATTGATTATGAAACCGGAAAATTGTCTATGGGTAATTTTGAGCAACGCGGAAGCACATACGTCGCTACTCGTGAACTTATACTAAAGGCGCAACAAATCAAAGCAAAAAGCCATATAGGACAGATTGTCAGCGGGAGTAAAATTGTTGATGATGTTAATTTTCGGGAAAATCTTATATATCGCTACCCATATGCCATAGGCGGAGAAATGGAAGGTAGAGGGTTAGCCGCATCGTGCATCAGACATAATATTAGTTGGATATTGGTAAAAGCGGTAAGCGATTGGGGTATATACAAACGTGATGACGCTCAATATGATGCTGCATTGAATTCTATTCAGTTTTGTAGGGAACTTATTAAACTGCTCTGATAACATACGGCATTCAGGTTTTGGCGAATGCCGCCGCAACGCCCTGCAAAATGACAATGGACATCGCGAAAACTATGATAGAAACGGCGAAAGGCAACGCCGAGGCAGAGCTTTGCATTCTGAATGCCAAGGTGTTTAATGTCTTTACCGGGGAATTCCTCGCTTCGGACGTGCTGACGGCGTGCGGCCGGGTTGCTGCCGTCCTCCCTGCGGGGGCCGCAAGGGAATATCCGGCTCGTGTGCGCATCAACGCCGAGGAAAAGTTGCTGGTACCGGGGTTCATCGATTCCCATGTCCATATTGAGAGCAGCCACCTTTGCCCTGAAGAATTTTGCCGCGTCCTGGCCGCGCGGGGAGTGACCACGGTTGTCGCGGATCCGCATGAGATATGTAATGTCATGGGACCGGCAGGCCTGCGGTATATGATTGAAGCCACACAAGACGTTCCAGTCACGGTATTTTTCATGCTGCCGTCATGCGTCCCGGCCGGTGCGCCGGAAACAGCCGCCCATACCTTGTCGGCCTCCGATCTCGCTCCCTGGCTTGACGAACCAGGCGTGCTCGGGCTTGGTGAAATGATGAACTACCCCGGCGTGGTTTTTACGCAGGAGAGCGTACTCGCCAAGCTCAATCTTCTGCGGGAGTATAATGACGGGAAATTCGGCCCGTTGTCCGGTCTTTCTCTGGACGGCCACGCTCCCTTTCTGACCGGCGCCGATCTGCAGGCCTACGCCGCCGCAGGGATCGGTTCCGACCATGAATCCTCCACTCTGGAGGAAGCGCGCGAGCGGTTGCGGTCGGGTATCGCCCTGATGATTCGTGAAGGGAGCAGCGCAAAAAATCTGATTGATCTCGTTCCGGCGATTGACGGACATACCGCGCGGCAATGTCTGTTGTGTACCGATGACCGGCACGTCGTCGACCTCGTTTATGAGGGCAGTATCAATTTCGCCGTGCGCAAACTCGTCAGGGACGGGCGTGTGCCGCTGCCCGATATCCTGCGCATGGCCGGCTACAACGCCGCCCGTCACTTTAATCTGCGCCATACCGGCGCCGTTGCGCCTGCGTATTTCGCGGATTTTGCCCTTTACGGCGACGACCGCACCTGGGAACCCGAGATGGTTTGGCACAAGGGCCGTCTGGTGGCGGAAAAAGGGCGGACCTTGGATACGCCGCGAACGAAAACCGGGCACAACGAGCCCCTGCGCAACAGCGTTCGCCTGAGCGGGCGGCTTTTTGAAAACGGTGTTTTGAAAAAGGAATGCCTTGCCGTTGAAGACAAGGGACTGCCGGTTAAGGTGATTGTCGTCATTCCGGAACAGATTGCGACCAGGCGCGAGGATGTGCTCATGCCCGCCGAGAACGGACTGCTTCAGGCAGACCCGGACAGAGGCATCGCAAAATTGGCGGTATTTGAACGCCACGGCATGAGTGGACGCGTCGGTCTTGGATTTCTGAAAGGGATGGGTCTGAAAAAAGGCGCACTGGCCTCGACCGTGGCCCACGATTCTCACAATCTGATTGTCATGGGTATGAATGATGCGGACATGCTGCTCGCGGTGGAATCACTGCACAGGGCGGGCGGCGGACAGGCGGCCTGCCTGGACGGAGAAGTTCTGGCGCTGCTCCCCTTGCCGCTCGCCGGGCTGTTCAGCGATGCCCCGGCGGAACAGGTGCTGGCGGAACAGGTGCAGTTGAACCGGGCCGCCGAACTTCTCGGCCGGGAAAAGGGCGTTGAACCCCTTATGACGCTGTCCTTCATGAGCCTGGCCGTTATCCCGAGCCTGAAGTTGACGGATCTGGGCCTTGTGGATGTCGACGAGTTCGGATTGACCGACCTTTATTGTGAATAAAATAGAGAATATATAAAAACGTGTCCCGCGCGGGGACCGCCCTGCAGCGCAGGGGCGTCGCGGCAGGCGATTTATCAAAGACAAAGCCTTTTTTTCGAAAAAAACTCCTGAAAAAAAACTTGACTCGCGCGGCCGGTCCGGACAAGTCTTGTCACAAGAGTGTGCCGAAAGAGCGGAATCTTGACGGATTGGCGGCGCGGTTGCGCGTTTGTACGCTCCGTCGCTGGATGGGAAGCGCTGCAGGAAGGCTTCTGAAAACAGCGTATGCCGTCCCGGCGGCCGATTGCGGCGGGCCTGCGGTCATGTTGTCCGATTCGGCAAACCGGCACACCGGCTCCTGGCGACGTTTGAGCAAGAGGAGGTAACGACCTGTGCAATTCAAGGCATTTGAACCGGGTGTCGAGGTGAACGCGCCGACTGTCGCCGCGGTTATCGCGGGCATGGGGTACTTTACGAAAATCTCGCGGCGCGCCCTCAGCGAGGTGGGGATAGGCACGGTAGTCGACGATAAACTCGTTCTGGACATGCACGCATGGTATTCGCAGGAAGCTTGGCTGAAAGCCTTTGAAACCATCGCAAGACAGGTAGGCAACTCGGCGCTGTTCAATATCGGCATGTCCATCCCGGTAAACGCCGAATTTCCGGCCGGGGCCGTGGATGTGACAACGGCCGTGCGAAGCATCGACATCGCCTACCACATCAACCACCGCAAAAACGGCCGGCTTTTGTATGATGCCGAGACAGGCGTCATGCATGAAGGCATCGGACATTACGGCTGTGAGCCGGTAAGCGGCAAAAATGAAATTCTCTGCGTCTGCAAAAACCCCTATCCGTGCTCTTTCGACAGAGGAATCATCAAGGCCATGGCGCAACGGTTCGCGCCCGATGCGCAAGTCATGCACGACGACGATGCGGAATGCAGGGAAGAGGGCGCGGACTCGTGTACCTACCGTGTTTACTGGTGACGCTCTGCCCCCGGCCCGATTGAAACGCTCCGCCTTTCGGCGTGACCGGCGTCGCTCGTGTGATTCCGGAAACAGGCATGCCGGGCGCGCCGCTTACGGCGTCCTGTGAGGCGGCAAACGAAACCATGACACAGCACACCGCATTTCTGCCTTTTTCAAGGCCCGCCATAAGTGAAGCCGAAATCGCGGCAGCCGTCCGCGTACTGCGCTCGGGCTGGATTACCACAGGACCGGAAAACCTGAAACTCGAAGAAGCATTCAGCAAGGTTTTCGGCTGCAAATACGCCGTGGCCCTGTCCTCGGCCACGGCCGGCATGCATCTGGTCCTGTCGGCCCTCGGCATAGGCCCCGGCGACGAAGTCATAACGCCCTCCCTGACCTGGGTATCCACCCTTAACGTCATCACCCTTCTGGGGGCGACCCCGGTCATGGTCGACGTCGACCGCGACACGCTCATGCTTGACGCGGTCGCGGCGGAAGCCGCCGTCACCCCGCGCAGCAAAGTCCTTATCCCGGTACACTACGCCGGCGCGCCGGTGCATCTGGACTCACTGCGCGCCGTCGCCCGCAAACACGGCCTTTTTCTGCTCGAAGACGCGGCCCACGCTGTGGGCACCCGCTACGGCGACCGTTGGATCGGAGCCGAAGGCACCGCACTGTTTTCCTTTCATGCAATTAAAAACCTCACCTGTGCCGAAGGCGGTCTTTTGGCGACCGATGACGCCGCTCTGGCCGAACGGGTGCGCAGGCTGAAGTTTCACGGTCTGGGCTTGGACGCCTTCGACCGGGACATGCAGGGGCGCAAGGCTCAGGCAGAAGTGATTGAACCAGGCTGGAAATACAACCTGTCCGACCTGCATGCCGCGCTGGCCGTGGTTCAGCTTGCACGCCTGCCGGAACTGAACGCAAGACGCAGGGAGCTGGCGGAATACTACCTGCGGAATATGGACGCCTCTGTCTGGCTCCCCGTGCAGTCGCCCGCTTACCCGCACGAACATGCGCATCACCTGTTCATGATTCGCGTGGATAAAGAACATTGCGGGCTGGACAGAGACACGCTCACGGAAACGTTGAAAGCCGCGAACATCGGCACCGGCCTGCATTTCCGGGCCGCGCATACGCAGAAATACTACCGTGAGCGTTTCCCCGGCCTTTCGTTGCCGCACTCGGAATGGAACTCCGAACGCCTGTGTACTCTGCCCCTTTTTCCGGATATGTCCGAAGCCGACGCCGACCGTGTGCTGGAAGCCCTCGCGGCGGCGCGCGCCGGGCCGACGGCAACACCTGATGCCTGACTTCGTTTCTCAATCGACAATGCATTGCCGACCGATAAACAATGTTGGAGCGATGCTCTTCTCCTGTTTTTTTTCACGGCAAACCCGGCAACGGAGCGGTGCCGCCCCCGGTTTCGCCCGCAGGCCGATCCGAAGGAAATGTTGATGCCCGACGCCTGTCCCGTACATAAAGTGTCTTTGGTCATCCCGGCCTATAACGAGGAAGCGGGTCTGTCCGAACTGATAGACCGCACCGTCGCTGTCTGCCGTGCCCTGAACAGGGACTGTGAAATCATCCTGGTGGACGACGGCAGTTCCGACCGCACGGCCGAGCTTATCGCCGCGGCGGCGGAAGACCCGGAAAAAAACATTGTCGGCGTCATGCTCAACCGCAATTACGGGCAACACGCCGCAATCATGGCGGGCTTCAGTCTGGCGGGAGGAGACCTCATCATCACCCTCGACGCCGACCTGCAAAATCCGCCTGAAGAGATACCCCGACTGGTACAGGCTGCCGAACAGGGCTATGACGTAGTGGGCACCGTGCGGGCCGAACGCAAGGACACGCTGTTCAGGCGGCTGGCATCGCGGACGGCCAACGCCGTCATCAAAAAAGCCACGGGCAAAGAAAGCGGCGATTACGGCTGCATGTTGCGCGCCTACCGCCGGCATATCGTGGACGCCATGCTCCTCTGCCGCGAGCACAGCACCTTCATCCCCGTCCTGGCTGCGTCCTTTGCCCGCGACACCGTGGAAATACCCGTCGCCCACGACGAACGCCGGTTCGGCGACTCGAAATACGGCATGGTCCAACTGGTCAACCTGATGTTTGACCTGCTCACCTGCCTGACGACCACGCCTCTGCGCCTGCTCAGCATTGTCGGCTGCGCCGTGGCATCGGCCGGCTTTTTTCTGGCCTTTCTGCTCGTGCTCCTGCGTCTGTTGCTCGGGCCGGAGTGGGCGGCGGAAGGCGTATTCATGCTTTTTGCCGTGCTGTTCATTTTTACGGGCGCGCAATTTATCGGCATGGGACTGCTCGGCGAATACATAGGGCGCATCTATACGGACGTGCGCGCCCGGCCGCGCTGGTTTATCCGAAAACTCTGCGGCAAACGTCCGGACGTGACGCCGGACTGCCTGAACATCATCAGGGAATAATTTTTCGGACGCTTCGTAATGGGGCTCCGCCCCAAAAAACCCGCCGGGGGAAATGATTCCCCCGGACCCCCCTCTTCGAGTGCCTCCGGCCCTCGTGAACAACAATTTGCGGAACGGGCAATCGTCAGTGTGGGGGAAAGCATCGGCTCGGCATTCCTGAGGTCTCAAACTATAGAGGAAGGTTTGATGAAAACAGCGGTATTCGCCTATCACAGCATCGGCTGCGTGGGCTTGCAGGCGTTGGCGGACGCCGGCTTCGACATACAGGCCGTGTTCACGCACGCGGACAGCCCGAACGAAAACAGATTTTTCCCCTCTGTGGCGCATCTGGCCGCCCGCCTCAACCTGCCGGTCTTCGCCCCCGAAGACGTGAACCACCCTCTGTGCCTGAAACAAATCCGCGCGCTCAAGCCGGATGTGTTGTTCTCTTTTTATTACCGCAAGTTGCTCGGCGACGAACTTTTATCCGTCGCTCCCTTGGGCGGCTACAATCTGCACGGTTCCCTGCTTCCCCGTTACCGTGGGCGCGCCCCGGTAAACTGGGTTTTGGTAAACGGCGAAACGCAGAGCGGCGTCACCCTGCATGTCATGACGAGCAAGGCTGACGCCGGCCCCATTGCCGGGCAGTTGCCCGTTGCCGTGACGGATGACGACGACGCCCTGACCCTGCATCAAAAACTCGCGGCTGCTGCCCGCGAGTTGCTGAACGACATTTTGCCCCGCATCAAAAACGGCACGGTCACGTTGCACGCCCAGGATGAAAGCCGGGCGACATATTTCGGCCGGCGCGGGCCGGAAGACGGGGAAATACGCTGGGACAAAAGCGCCCGCGCAATCCGCAACCTGGTACGGGCCGTGACCGAACCCTATCCGGGCGCGTTTACCCATGCCGGCAGACGCAAAATGCTGGTATGGAAAAGCCGCGCGCATGACGGCGCTCACTCCGCGCAGCCGGGCACGGTGCTTTCCGCGGCCCCCCTGCTGGTCGCCTGCGGCGAAGGCAGTCTGGAAATATGCGCAGGTCAGGCGGAAGACGGCATTTACCTGCAAGGCGCTTCCCTGGCTTCGGAAATGGGCCTGACAAAGGGCGCGCTCCTCGGCCCGAACGCTGCGGCGGGCAGGCAAAGCCGGGTCACACGCGTCCTGATACTGGGGGCCAACGGGTTTATCGGCAACCATCTTACCGAACGCCTGCTGCGGGAAAACGGCTATGAAATTTACGGCATGGACATCGGCTCCGAGGCCATCCGCCGCTTCCTCGGCAATCCACGCTTTCATTTTGTGGAAGGCGACATAGGCATCCATACGGAATGGATTGAATACCACATCAAGAAATGCGACGTTATCCTGCCCCTTGTGGCCATCGCCACGCCCGTTGAATACACGCGCAATCCCCTGCGCGTTTTTGAACTGGATTTTGAAGAAAACCTGAAAATAGTGCGCTACTGCGTCAAATACGGCAAGCGCATCGTCTTTCCCTCCACGTCCGAAGTGTACGGCATGTGCGGAGACGACGAATTCGACGAAGACCGCTCCAATCCGGTCCTGGGTCCCATCAACAAGGAACGCTGGATTTACTCGGCCTGCAAACAGCTTCTGGACCGCGTCATCTGGGCTTACGGCGTGCATCACGGTCTGGAGTTCACCCTCTTCAGGCCCTTCAACTGGATCGGACCGCGCCTGGACAGTCTGGATTCCGCCCGTATCGGCAGTTCCAGAGCCATAACCCAGCTTATCCTGAATC
>JAITDR010000218.1 GCA_031282465.1 Desulfovibrio sp. | reverse complement strand
CATCATGGAACTGCTGCCCACGGACGATACGCTGGAAGTGGACGCCCGCTTCAAACCCGCCGACCGGGGTTACCTGGATGTCGGCATGACGGCCACCGTGCAGGTGGACGCTTACGATTCCACCATTTACGGCGGACTGCCTGCCTCGGTCACGCGCATCAGCGCGGACACCATTGAGGACAGCAGAGGCCAAGCCTGGTATGAAGTCCGCCTGCAGACCGAATCTTCACGCCTGCGCTACGGAGACCAGTCCCTGGACATCAAGCCCGGCATGACGGTCAAGGTGGACGTTATCTCCGGCGAAAAAAGCATTTTCGACTACCTTATGAAGCCTATTCTCAAGTCGCGCCAGAAGGGCACGGCCAGACCGACCGCGGACGAGCGGGCAGGCGCCCCGCCTGCGCGGACGGATGACGCGACAGGCGGGATGACCTCCCCGCCGGAACCTTACGACCGCGCCGGGCAAAACCCGACGACGCCCGTCAACGCGCGCGGAGACAATCCGGCATGAGCGTCTTCGCAGACTCCGACAACAAACAACTGCTCGACATGCAGTACATGCACGACGTGGACGTTGCCATGAATCGGCGCGGCCACCCTTGGGCCTTTACCCTGTCGGCCTCCTGCCTGGTCTTTTTCGCGGTCTTTTTCCTTTGGGCGAACAACGCCATGATCGACGACGTGACGCGCGGACAGGGGCAGATCACCCCGGCGCAGGGTACGCAGCCCATCCAGAGTGAGCGCGGCGGCACCATAACGGACATTCTGGTATCGGAAAACGAACAGGTGGAACGAAACCAGCCCGTGCTGACCATCTCCAACGTGCAGGCCGTAGCAGGCCTTAATGATCTGAAAACGCGTTATGTTGAACTGGCGCTGGCCCTCAAGCGCCTGTCGGCGGAAGAAGAAGGCGTCGAACCGAACTTTACCGACGAAGAAAAAGACCTGTACCCGGAAGCGGTAAACGCCCAGATGCGCATCTTTGCCACGCGCAAGGAACAACTCGACGGGCAAAGCACTATGCTCCAGTCCCAGATTGAGCAGCGCAAACGGGAAGTAGCCGAGGCGCGGGAACGTAAGGAATCTTACGAAGGCGCTCTGGCCGTGCTCATGGAAGAGGAAAATACGGTGCGCCCGCTGGTCGGACGCTCCTATTCCCAAATCCAGTACCTGCAACTGCGCCAGCGCATCGTGGCCCAGGAAGGCGAATTGAACAGCGTGGCCCAGACCATAGCCAGGGTCGAAAGCGGCGTCAACGCGGCGGAACAGCGCCTGCAAAGCCTGAAAGCCGAACGGCAGGCCGGCATCGCCGATGAAATCAACAAGACCCGGAACGAACAAGCGAATGTGGAACAGTTGATCAAGTCCGGGGACGAGCAGGTCACGCGCACGGAACTGCGCTCCCCGGTGCGCGGCAAGGTGGTGCGCATACTCCTCAAAAAAGACGGCGTGGCGAAACCTGCCGAAACCATCATGGAAATCATCCCCACGGACGGCGCGCTGGAAGTGGAGGCTAAATTTTCTCCCCAAGACCGGGGCTTTCTTTTCGTGAACCAGCCGGCCATGGTCAAGGTCAGCGCTTACGAATTTTCCATTTACGGCGGTCTCGAAGCCACGGTTACCAAAATCAGCAACGACACGATTGAGGATAAAAAAGGCCAACCCTGGTACGAAGTGCGCTTTCTGACCAAGCGCAACAGCATCCTGTACCGCGGAGAGGAACTGCCGATCCTGCCCGGCATGACGGTTTCCGTGGATGTACTCACGGACAAGAAGTCCGTGCTCAGCCATATCGTGGGCCCCCTGCGCAGAGCCATGCAGAACGCCATGACCGAACACTGATGCGGTCGGGACCGGGTCGGTGTTCACATGCGCAATCCACATGGAAAGGCCGGAACCGGCATGACACCGACCACGCTGTTGCAAGGGCGCGTCCGGACGGGAAAGCCGGAACAGGCATGACTCCTGCAGTGCCGCTTCAAGGACGCGTATGGGCGTTGCCCGGAGCGGCCCGGGGAGATCCTCGCGGAGCACGGCCTCCCGGTAGTATTCCAGGTCGCGGGTGGACCGGTGCCGTCCTTGCCCTGCTGCTCTTGACGATCATGCTCCGGCCTTGCCTGAGCCGGGCGACCGATGCGCCCCGTCGTGCCGGAGACAGCGTTTCTTCGTATGCGGACAACATCACCGGAGAGGCCGTCCAGGGTGACGTGCCCTTGAGCGGGAGGGTATTGCAGCCCGATCCCCCGGCGGCAGTGCCCGACAACGCGGCGGCAACCCCGGACGGTACGGCGGTTCTCGGCAGTACGGTGGTCCCGGAAAGCGCGAATGCGGCCGCCGCCCCGGCAGAAGCAAACGCTGCCGCCTCAAGCGCGGTAGAGCGTGTTCCTTCTCCTCCGGCGACAGTGCCCGACAACACGGCGGCAACCCCAGGCAGTACGGCAGTTCTCGGCAGTACGGCGACCCCGGAAAGCGCGAACACCGCCGCTCCGGAGAGTACGGGCGAAGTCGCGGGAAATGCCGGTGCCGCGACAACCCCGGCCAAGCCTCCTGTGCGCCTGTTCGGTACCGTGGAATTTCGCAGTCTGATTAAAAACCTGCCCAAGTGGGAACGGGTCATGGCCGATGAAGAGGCCCGGCCGACCTTTGCCGGCGACGAACCGACCATCGACAATCCGCAACTTCGGGAACGCTGGAAAAACCTCAGAGCAAAATTGTCGGATGCCCCGCTCATTGAAAAAGTCAGGGGAGTCAACAATTTTTTTAACCAGTGGCCGTACAAGAGAGATCCTGAAGCTTGGGGCGTCGAGGATTACTGGGCGACACCTCGCGAATTCATACAAAAGTCCGGCGACTGCGAAGATTACGCCGTTACCAAGTTTTATGCCCTTCTCAACTTGGGCGTGCCCAAAGAACAGATGCGCATCGCGGCTGTCAAGGACGAGATACGCGGACTGGGGCACGCCGTGCTGGTTGTTTTTATGGATGACGACGCCTATATCCTTGACAATTTGACGAATTTGGTTTTGTCTCATAAAAAGCTGACGCACTACACGCCGCAGTACACCGTCAACAAAGACTACATGTGGCGGCACGTCAAACCCAAGCCCGGCACCGGCAAGTGACGCCCGCGGCGGCCGGGCGGGCGCGTATGCGCCCCCGTCCGTGCCCCCTGAAGGCAGAGGTTGCAGACAATAAAGGAATTTTTCATGAGCGACGTAAAAGCAGCGAACGGTCAAGCGGCAGGCATGGCCGGAGTCGAAAAACACGGGAAGCGTTTTTTATGGATCGGCTTTGTGATCGCGGCCGTTCTGATCGGCGTCGTCTTCACCCTGGCTTGGCGCACCCTGCACGAAACGCGCAGAATCATGGAAAGCGAAATACACCAACGCCAGAAGACTTTGACGGCCACCCGCGCGGAAATGACCGATTCCTGGCTGGAATCCCTTGTGGAAAAAAGCGCCCGGCTCGTCGGCTCCGATCTTTTCCAAATCTTCGCCGCGGAGATGGATAAGCTGCCCGGCAACGTCCCTCTGCTTTTCACTCCCGGCGGCGATGCCGGAGAAAATACCGTACCCCCTTCCGCCGGCGGCGGGACGGTGGAACAGCTCCGCTCCCAGCTCCCGCTCATGCGCACCATGCTCGCCGAGTTCGTATCCTATTCCGGTTACGCCGCAGCCCGCATAGTCAACAGCCGAGGAGAAACCTACATGTCCACCGAGGCCTCCGTTGCCCCTCTCAGCAACGCGCAGCGGCGGACGGTGCAACAGGTGGTGAACGGAGGCAGACTGATCTACGCGCCCCTTGAACTCCAGCCCAGAGGCATAGTTCTGGACATCTATCTGCCGATCATGCCGCCGAGCTATCAGGGTGTGGCGGGTAAACCTTCGGCCGTCATGATTCTCTCCCAAGTTGCGGACGGCAAGCTTGCCGAGGTTCTCTCCCCGGGTGTGGTGGACGAGCGGGGCCGCAAGTTGAAAATGGTGCAGAAAAACGGCGATATCTTCCAGAATATCGCGCCCGGTTCCACCATGCTGCGCCAAGTGCAGGATTTTTCGATTGATGCCGACAACAGCCTGCCTTTCGGCATCCGCAACGCCTTCGGCGAAAACATAGAAGTTTATTCCTCCGGATTGCGCCTGCGTTCCACGGAATGGTGGATAGTCGCCGAGCACGATGCCTCCATCATCAAGGAAACCATGAGCGACCGGGCTAAAACGGTTTACAGCATAGCGGGCCTCATTTCACTGGCCCTGTTGCTTCTGGTGTCGGCCGGCTGGTGGCGTTTCGTCGGGCGCGAGCAATCCGACATCAACACCAAAATCACCGGCCTGCTCTCGGTCATCGACGAGCAGAAAAAACTTCTGGACGGCATCAACAGCGCCATCACCGATCCCATCTCGCTGACCGACGGCAAGGGCATCTACCGCTATGTGAACGCAGCCTTTGCCGCGGCCGTAGGCCGCGGCGTGGACGATGTCGTCGGTCTGGACGGACCTGCCGTCTTCGGTTTCGACACGGCCAAGCGCCTGAACGCCTCGGACCAGCATGTGCTGATGACCGGCGAGAGCGTTTCCGTGACCGAAGTGCTCTGGCTGATGTCCAAGCGCTATCATTTTCAGATTTCCAAGACCCCGCTCAAGGAGACCGGTTCACGCGCCGTACAGGGTATTGTTTCAGTGTTCCGCGACATCACCCGGCTTGTCGAAACCCAAGAGCGCAGCAGGCGCGTCGTGCAGCAGACCATTGATGCCCTGGTGCGCACCATTGAAGAAGCCGATCCCTTTCTGGGCGGACACTCCCGCATCATGGGCGGCATAGCCTCACTCATGGCCAAGCAGCTTCGGCTTTCAGAAAAAGATACCGCGACCATAGACGCCGCGGCAACTCTTTCGCAAATCGGCAAGATGTTCGTGCCGCGCGAAATCCTGCTCAAACCCGGCGCGTTGACCCCCGAAGAAAAAGCGGAGATGGAAATGCATGTCGAATATGCCCGCAATGTGCTCAAGGGCATTGAATTTGACCTGCCCGTCGTGGAAACCATCTACCAGATGAACGAACGACTCGACGGCAAAGGCTATCCCAAAGGCCTTGCCGGCGACGAGATTTCCATGCAGGCCAAAGTGCTGACCGTGGCCAATGCCTTTACCGCCATGGCCAAACCGCGGTCCTACCGCCCCGCCCTGTCCGTCGATGACTCCCTCGCCATTCTGGAAAAGCAGACGGGCAGTTATGACCCGGACGTAGTGGCGGCATTGCGCCAAGTTCTTGCCACGCCCGCCGGGGAACGTTTGGTGGCTCAAGCGGCCGCCGCCAAGGCAATGTGACCCCGTGTACGGCGGCGGCCGATACAATGTGACCCCGTGCAAGGCTGCGGCCGAGGCTGTGCGGACATTCCGGCAACGCCGCGGCAAAAGGCCCCGCGCGGGCGCATGAAATACAACCCTGCAAACATCATCCCGGAGGTTAAACACCATGCTGCGCACCGGCATCATCACTTTTCAGGGAAATCCCCTGACACTGCTCGGCAGTGAACCGACAACAGGAAAACCTGCCCCGGACTTCAGCGTGCTGGACAATGCGCTGCAAAAGCGCACTCCGGCCGATTACAAGGGCAAGACTCTGATTTTTTCCGTGGTTCCCTCCTTGGATACCCCGGTCTGCGACATGCAGACCCGGCATTTCAACAACAAGGCCGCCGCGTTGGGAGAAAAGGTCCGGATACTTGCCGTATCCTGCGATCTGCCCTTCGCGCAGGCGCGCTGGTGCGGAGCGGCCGGAATCAGTCAAGTACAGACACTGTCCGACCATTACGACCTTTCCTTCGGCTTGGCTTACGGCGTGGCGATCAAGGAACTCAGACTGCTCGCCCGCTCAGTGTTTGTTGTGAACGGCGAGGGTGTGCTGACCTATCAGCAGTTGGTGCCCGAGGTGACGCACGAGGTTGATTTCGCAGCCGCTCTGGCCGCGGCCGAAGCCGCCTTGAAATAAGGAGGAGGTCATGCCGGAAGCTCAATCGCTTCTTTACCCCGGTCTTTTTCTGCCGCCCTCACTCTTTGCTCTTGCCGCGATACTGCTGTTTCCGGCCGGGCGCGTGCTCAGGCGGCGCGGCGCGCCCGATCTCCCCGTACGTTTGCTCTATTACCTGGGCGGTCTCTGCCTGACAGCCGCTCTGGTCGCCCTGATCACGGTGCTGCGCAGGGCGGGGATACCGGCTGCGACCGTTGCCGCCCTGCCCCTGCTCTTCACGTTGCTCTATCTCGGCCTCGGCCTGTTGTTGCGCAAACCCGCGCTGTTCACGCTGGGGCTGGTCCTGCCTCTGGTCTGGATGTTGCTGATGAAGACGGGGGAGGCACTCTCCGGCCTGCGGTACACCCTGTACAATCTGCCGGAGGAACCCTTCTGGTACCTGCTCGCCGCCCCGATTATCTTCGGCCTGCGCAAGCTGAAAAAACCGGCGGGGTTCTGGGAAGACACGGAGTGTTCCCTGACCGTTGTGAGCGCCTGCTGCCTCATGTGTTCCTTCTGGCTCATGGCAATAGGCCGGCCGAGCCTGCTCGCCGTGCTCGGTCTGCCCGGCTGGATCTGGGCGCCTGCCCTGGCGGCCGCATCCGCCCTGTTTCTGTGGTGTGCCAAATATCTGGAGGATATCCTGTTCGGCGCATGCAGTCTGGCCGGGCTGGCCGCCGGCGTATATACGATGGTCGTGTCCTGGCCCTGGAAATGACGAGCCGTCTGCGGGCGCTCCCGACGCCGCCGTGCTGCAGGGCAAAGAGACCGGTATGGCCGTAAAAGCCCTTGCACAAAAAAAAACCGCGGGCGGCAGGGATGCGGAAGATATTCTGCCGGGACAGGAGGAGGCGGGACAGTTCCTTGTGCCCTTGCGCGCCTTCATGAGCGGAGAAAAAACCGGGCCGGTCCGCGCCCGCCTGGACCGTCTGTCCGCAGAACCGCCCCAGGTGCTGCTTCTGGAAGGCGGCACGCCGGGGGAACGTCTGGCCGCCGCTTTCTATTGGGCCTTGCTGCTCAACTGCGCGGGTGCCTCGCCCGCCGCCTCGACAACACCGCATCCTCCCGTGCAAACGCTGTCCCTGTTCGCCTCTCCGGCTCCCGAACCTGAACCCTCGACAGGTGAAACGCATGCGCAAGTGCGCCCCTGCCTGGAATGCTCCTCCTGCCTGCGTATTGCGGCACGCATGCACAGGGATTGCTTTCTGTTCGACGGCACAGCCGGGAGCATCAAGATTGACGAAGTGCGAGCCCTGAAAAGCGTCCTCGGCGAAGCACCGCGCGAGGCGCGCTACCGCGCGGCGCTGTTTTACGAGGCGCAGGCCATGGCTGAACCGGCCGCCAATGCCCTGCTCAAATCCCTGGAGGAACCGCGCGCGGCGAGCGTGTTCGTCCTCACCGCCCCGCAACGCGAACGCCTGCTGCCGACCCTGGTGTCGCGCTCCTTTATCCTGACCCTGCCCTGGCCGCGCGGCGCGGACCCGGCGCGGGAAGAACTCCTCGCCCCCTGGGAAGCGGCTCTGTGTTCCTTCGCACTCAACGGCAGCGGACTTTTTGAAAAAAGCGCCGTCAAAGGCGGTCTTGATGCCCGAACGGCCCACGCCCTAGTCGACTTCTGCACCCGCGCCCTGGTCGAAGCGAGCCTTACGCGGCAGCGCGGAGCGGAACAGCACGACGACATCCGAGAAAGGCACACCCCCCGGCCGGCATCCGATGTAAACGCGGCGCGCCTGTTTGCCTCCATTCCGGAAACGCGCCTTCCCATGCTCTATGAAGCGTTGGCCGAATGCCGCGAAAGTCTGGATTACGCGGTCAACCCCGCTTTGGTACTGGAATGGCTGGCCACGCGCATCTTCTTTCTGCTCCCCGGAAATCGCGGCGGCAAAGCGAACAATGCCGATTCCTGAGCATCACCGAAAACGACCCTCCCATGCGCTTTGAAGCGTTGGCTGGATGCTGCGAGAGTCTGGCTTAGATAAAATTTTTGTTTCGCAATTGAAATTATGCCGTATATTCACAACAAGAGATAAACATTGCCGTCCTTTCACGGATTGAGATTACCTACTTTTTGCGAACCCGACATTCCCTCTTCACGCTTCATCGACTATCTCTTGCCGCTTCGACGGTAATGCAAATATCAACTGTGTATCCCCTACATTGCAATTTTCCGGACATGGAACACGAGCGCATGCCTATTGACAGGCCTTGCGTGAAATGTA
>JAITDR010000088.1 GCA_031282465.1 Desulfovibrio sp. | reverse complement strand
TCCCGCGGCTTCCATACATTCCCCCACGGCGGCATACAATGACTTCATCAAAAATTCCTTGCGATTGTGCGGACGTATACGGTGTAGGCCGGCCGTTCACTTCGGATGACGATGCCCGTCGCTCCGGCCCCCCGCTCCGACAGGACGCGGGCAACGCACAGGGCAATGTTCTCTTCGACATGCGGAACGCGGGCCAGAGCGGGATGCAGAAAATTCGTTGTGTAGCCCGCAGGAGTGATGCTCATGTCGCACAGGGTAAATCCCATGGGGCCGAGGCAGACCACCCGGACGAAGGGACCGCCCGTTCCTGAGGCGATACGCAGCAGACCGTCGAAGGACAAGGGCGGCGCTGCATCGGGAAATTCAACGCGTACCCGGTGACGCAGCGTCAGCCCGTCTTCCGCCCGCAGATCTTCCGGGGCAGGCAAGGACTCCGCCGCCGGCAGGCGCGCGCAGGATACAGGCGCCGCAGCGAGCAGGCAAAAGGTCAGGACAGTATGGCGGCGAAAGACCGAACCGAACTTGTCCCTCAACATGTCAACTCTCCTTTTGCCGTCCCGTCAGACAGTCCCCCGCATTCTCCTTCTGCCGGCAGTGTCGGCGGCGGTCCGGCGGGCGCAAGCATCAAGGGCTGCAGCCATAAGGCCGCCGCCAGAGCCGAGGCTATGCCGACGGTCACGGCAGCGCCGAGGGAAAAGAGGGCCGGATGCCGGGCGAGCAGCAGGCTGCCGAAGCCGGCTAAGGTCGTCAGCGCGGAAAGCAGAATGCCTTTTTTGCCGCTTTCATGCATGCGCCCCTCCTGAACAGCCTGCATGAAGATGCCATAGTCCACGCTCAGGGCAATGATCAGGGGTAGGGCGGCGGCATGGAATATATTCACATCAATGCCTGCAAGCAGGAAAAACAACAGGCAGGCGGCCAAGCCCGTCAGCATCGGGCACAGTACCGCGGCGCAACGCGGGGCGGAGCGGAAAACGCACAGCACGGCCGCGGCCACGGCGAACACCGTCGGCAGGCAGGCCCGCAGCATATCCTTGCCCGCTGCTTCGGCTGTTGCCGCGCGGAAGCCTGCGCCGGAAACAACCCGTGCCCCGGTTTCCCGCAATTTTTGCAGCAGGCCGGCTTCCGGCTGCGTCTCCCCCGGCAGCAGGGTGTAGATAAGCGTTTGTTCACGGGAGACGGCCGTGAACAAACTGAGCAGGGAACCCATGCCCGCGGCGCGGAGGTCGGCAGGCGTGACCTCGACCGGTCCGCTTGCGAGCAGTCCCCTGAAGGGGTCAAAGGCCGAGACCGCAAAGCCGAATTGCGGCGCGAAACGCTCCAGCGCCCCGCTGATCTGTGTGCCGTGCTCCTGCCGCAGTTCGCTCCACATCGCCGCGCTGTGTTCCTGCCTTTCACGGGACGGCAAAAAGGGGCCGAGCCCGGATGCCGGGAGGGAGGCTTCCCGCACCAGGTCCCATACCCGGTCGTTCATCCGCAAGGCCTGTTCAAAGCCGTCGTTCATGCCGTCGCCGACGGCGGCGACGATGACGGCGTCGGACGGGGTATTCCATACAGCGCGCGTACGCGCCTCGTCACGGGCTATCTCGGGCGCAATATAGGACAGATTGCCGATATCTCCGTCAAAGCGCAGGGCGGCGGATGCCGGGACAATAAACAGCGTTGCCGCGGCGGCAAAACAAAGTGCGGGCCGGGGACGTGTCCGTCCGGCCCGCACTGCGGGGGACGCCTGCCCTTCTGCGTTGATCAGCAGGGGCAGAACAAAAAAAGCGACAAACAGGGATACCGTAATTCCGCTCAGCCCGAAAACCGCCATCTGCCGTATGGCCGGAATATCCGAAAACAGCAGGACTGCAAAGGCAAAGGCCGTAGTGCAGGCGCTTGCCGGCAGGGAAGGGCAAAGGGCGGACAGACCTTCTTCCTTGCTCCGCGCGTCGCGCAAGGCATAATAAGTATGAATGCCGTAGTCCGCGCTTATGCCGAGCAGCACGCTCCCGAAGCCTGCGACGATGCCGGAAAGCGAGCCGCAGAGCAGGGCGGTGACCGGGCCTGCGACGCAGAAAGCCGCTGCGGGCGGTGCGATAAGGGCAAGCGCCTGCCTGTCGCGGAGAAAAAGTAGAAACAGCAGCACAAGCAGCACAAGCGATACGGGGAGAACCCGCTTCAAGTCGGACTTGATGATTGCAGCGTTGGCTGCGCTGTGGCGGTAGCTCCCGACGACAATGGTTTCCGCCCCGGCGGGCAGTTCCGCCAGGACGCCTCCGACCGTGTCCATAACCAAGGTGCTTGCCTCGGCATCGGTCACGGAAGCCGACGCTTGGGCAACGATCATGCAGTAGCGGCCGGAGGCGTCGATCAGGCGGCCGTCCGGCGAAGGAAGGGCGCCCGCTTTTCGCAAAGGAACAAGGGAAGCGGAAAAGAGTTCGCGAAGACCGAGGGGATCCAGAGCCGTGATCGCGCGCAACGCCGGCCCCACCGGTCCGAGCAGGCGTTGTCGAGCATTGCGCAGGGCGCCGCGTACCGTATCCGCGTTCAGCGTCGCGCCGAATTGCCGGATCTGTTCCGGCCTCAGTAGAGCGGGCAGACAGGCCATGAGCTTTTGCGGGTCGGCGGCAGTCGAATCCGGGCCGGCGTCTCCGGCCGCGACGACCATGCCCGCCTGTCTCAACCTTTCGGCCGTTGCGCCTGCGAGTTCGCGGGGATCGAAGCCTTCGCCGCCCACTGTGATGCTCAGGGTATGCAGAAAGGGCGCATCCCGCATCAAGGCATACTGTTCGGCTGCCTCCCGTGCGTTTTGAGGAATAAGCTCGCCGATATCCTCACGGGTTACAAGGTGCAGGGACAGCAGGGCACAACCAAGGAACAGCGTCCCGCAAACAAAGAGGAAAGCAGCCTTGTGCCGTGCCGGGAAAGCAGCACAGGCGGTAATGACGCGACCGGGCTTTTGCCGGATCGGCCCGGCGGAGTCCGCTGGGGGGGCACCTCCCTCTTCTGCGGGCAGATATTCGGCCGGGCTCAGGCCGGAACGGCCCGGCCGGGCGGCGGGGGAGGCATTCCTCCGGTGCGGACGAAGCAAGCGCCCGATCAACGGAACTCCCGGTCCTCAAGGGGACCGTTGACGACGGTGTCGTACAGGCGCACGAGCGTACTGCCCCCGGTGCGTTCGCGCAGAAGCACGGAACGCGCAGCCCCGTCGTCCGCGAAGGTAATGCGCAACGATACAAGTACGGAACGCAGATCGGCGCTTTTCGGGGTCAGTTCAAAGGTCAGGGCCTCTCTGCCGTC
>JAITDR010000264.1 GCA_031282465.1 Desulfovibrio sp. | reverse complement strand
TGCGGACTTTCTCGAATGTATAGTTGGCGCGCCAGGAAGGATTCGAACCTCCGACCTACAGGTTCGTAGCCTGGTGCTCTATCCAGCTGAGCTACTGGCGCTTGTCGGGAAAAACTTGTATACAGGCGCCCGCTTCGGGAGTCAAGAACTTTCCTCCGCCCGGCCGGAAAGGGCCGGCCTCCATGGAGACAACCATGCGCATCGCTTGGAAAATATTCCTCATCATCCTCAGTACGGCAGCCCTGAACGCGACATGGCCCCCGTCCGTCGACGCGGCCCGGTCCACTCGTTCCCAGGCCGCCCCAGGCGCGGCGCAGAACCGGCAGAACAGCGGCGACGCGCGCGGCGCAGGCGACGCCCCCCCTGTCTCCGCTCCGCTGCAGGAGGCGGCCGCCGCGTACGACGCCAAAGATTTCGCCAAGGCTAAACAAATCCTTAAGCCCCTGGCGGACAAAGGCGACGACAACGCCGCCTTCGGCATGGGGCTCATGGCCGCACGCGGCGAAGGCGGCAAACAGGACCTCAAGGAGGCTGAACGGTGGTGGCAAAAATCCTCCGCCGCCGGCAATCCGCAGGCTCAGTACAACCTCGGCTACCTGTATTTCCGGGGCGCGCTCGGCACGCAGGATTTCGTCAAAGCCAGGGAACAGTGGTCAAAAGCCGCCGCCCTGAAACATCCCGATGCCCTGTACGGCCTGGGTATCCTGCAACTCAACGGCGCAGGCGGCCCAAAAGACGCCAGGGCCGGCGTCAGGAACTTCGAACAGGCTGCGACCTTCGGCCATCCGCTGGCCGAATACGAACTCGGACAAGCCTACCTCGAAGGCGTGGGCGTCAAAAAAGACCGGAAAAAAGCGCGGGAATACTTTAAAAAAGCCGCGGACCAGGGCATTCAGGAAGCCCAAAGCGCCCTTAAAGACCTGGAAGCCCAAAAATAGGAAACATCTGCGCTTTCCCTCGCGGCGTACACCCTTCAGGTCCTCCTTCCCCTTCCGGGGAGGCGACGGTGTTCCGGCTCGCCGGGCGGTACCGGGGCGACCTTTCGGTGATCCCTGCCTTCAAGGAAGGGCACCCCGACCGGTTCCCCGCCGCCGGGGGGACATCAGCCGGCGGAGGGAGCAGGCTGCGGATTGAAGCAGTGCGCTTCCGCAGACCGCCCTTTTGTTTGCGCGTCCTCTGTGCTATAAGAACTGCGAAGGAACACGCATGGCGAGGACCTACAAAATCGGCGAGGCAGCCGCGCTGCTGAACCTCAAAGCTTATGTGCTGCGCTTCTGGGAGTCGGAATTCCCGCTCATCGCGCCCCTGCGCACGGAGAGCGGCAGACGGCTGTACACCGAAGACGACCTTGCCCTGTTGGAACGCATCCGTTACCTTTTGCATGAGGTCGGTCTGACCATAGGCGGCGCGCGGAAAATACTGGCTGAGGAACAAGCGCGCGGCGTGCGCTATGTCGCGGGCGTGCCCGGCGCCCTGGCCGGCGGCGACCTCGACGGCGTACTTGCCGGCGCGCATCCCGCTCCTCCCCCCGGCGACAGTCCCGGCCCGGAAAACGACGACGAAAACGACGACGAAAACGACATTGACCCGGATGAGGCTGATGACGATGCGTTGCGTTTCCCCTTCCCGCCTCCGCCTCTCCGGCCGGAAGGCAGGCGCTCAGGGCAGCTCAAATTGCCCGGTCTGGAACAACTCCTCCCTCTGCTGGCCGGCATTGCGGATAACGCCGGCGCGGCGGTCCGGCCCGAACAGGGGCTGCCGGACCCGACGCGGGACACCGAGCGCATGTTGCCGCTCTTCACCTCCGTGCGCAGAGGGGAACGGGATACCGGCGCAGGCGCCTTTTTCGGCAAAGGCGCACTGCCCGACTCCGCGCTTCGGGACCGAAGCGCGGCGACAGGGGATGGACGCGCCGCGGCCCCGGCCGGACGGCACCCTGCCGACGGGTACGCGCCCGCCGGCGCGCAACGGGCCGCGGCCGCCGGCGACACGACGTCCGACGCGAAAGCGTTTTTGCAAGACGTTGTCGCGGAGTTGGAAAAACTCGCCGCAGCGTTGCGTACCGGCAGGCGCTCATAAGGACACCCCGCCATGATACTCGCTCCCTCTTTGCTGTCTGCGGATTTCGGCAACCTTGAGCGCGAACTGCGCGCTCTGGAAGACGCCGGACTGACCCGGGTGCATATCGACGTCATGGACGGCTCTTTTGTACCCAACATCACTTTGGGTCCCCCCGTCATCAAATGCCTGCGCAAATGCAGCCGGCTTTTTTTCGACGTGCATCTGATGATTGTCGCGCCGGAACGCCTGCTTGGGGCGTTCGTCGAGGCGGGCGCGGACATGCTTGTCGTCCATGCGGAGGCATGCGCTCACCTCGACGGCACGTTGCGGGAAATCCGGCGTCTGGGCATAAAGGCCGGCGCGGCCGTAAGCCCGGACACTCCGGTGCAGGCCCTGGAATCGGTCGTCCCGCTGCTTGATTCGGCGTTGGTAATGAGTGTACACCCCGGATTCGGGGGGCAGGCTTTTATGCCCGAAAGCCTCGGCAAAGTGCGGGCGTTGCGGGCCATGCTGCGGGAACGGGGCGGGCAGGCCGAGACAGCGGTTGACGGCGGCGTGGACCCGGACAACACGCCGGATCTGGTCGCGGCGGGCGCCGAGGTGTTGGTGTCCGGATCGGCCTTTTTCAGCCGGCCGCCCTATGCCGCGCGGTTGCAGGATTTCCTGCGGGCCGCCGCAACCGTGCATCCGGACACGCAACACCGGCGCTGGGGCACCGGTCGGGATTGACGAGGTACGCCTCAGCCGCGCGCCCGGACGCGCAACACCAACCCAAGGAGTTTGCATGCCTTCACGAAAAGAGCTGGCCGACGCCGTCCGCGTCCTGGCCATGGATGCGGTCGAGAAAGCGCGTTCCGGGCATCCGGGAGCGCCCATGGGCATGGCCGATATGGCCGAAGCCCTGTGGAACGACCATCTCAAGCATAATCCCGCGAACCCGGCCTGGCCCGACAGAGATCGTGTTGTGCTGTCCAACGGCCACGCATCCATGCTGCTGTACTCCGTACTCCATCTTTCCGGCTACGACCTGAGCATCGGAGACATCAAGAATTTTCGCCGGCTGCACTCCAAAACGCCGGGACATCCCGAATACGGCCTGACCCCCGGCGTGGAAATGAGCACCGGGCCGCTGGGGCAGGGCTTCGCCTCGGCAGTGGGCATGGCGCTGGCCGAGCGGCTCCTGGCGGGGGAATTCAACCGTCCTGATATGGAAATCGTGAATCATTACACCTACGTCTTTTTGGGCGACGGCTGCATGATGGAAGGCCTGTCCCATGAGGCCGCCTCCTTGGCCGGAACCCTCGGCCTCGGCAAACTCATCGCTTTGTGGGACGACAACGGGGTTTCCATCGACGGCGAAGTCAAGAACTGGTGGGCAGACGATACCGCGGCGCGCTTCAGGGCTTACGGCTGGCAGGTGGTTGAGGGTGTCGACGGACACGACGGGGAAGCCGTCAAACGGGCCGTCGGCAAGGCCAAACGCGAGAAAAACAAACCCTCCCTCATCTGTTGCCGCACCAGAATCGCTTACGGCGTGCCGGGCAAGGAAGGTTCGTCCCAAAGCCACGGCGCCCCTCTGGGCGAAGAAGCGGCGTGCGCCGCCAGAAAACTCCTGGGCTGGAATTTCCCGCCCTTTGAAATCCCCGCAGCAATCCGCAACGGATGGGACGCCCGTAAACGCGGCAAGGCCGCGGAGAAACGCTGGGAAACGCTTTTTGCCGGCTACGCGCAGGCCTACCCCGAAGAAGCGAAGGAATTCAAACGGCGCATGGCCGGCAGGCTGCCGGATGACTGGGCAGGCGTTTTGGACGATTATGCGCGGGACGAACAGGAAAACGGCACATCCAAGGCCACGCGCGTCGCGTCCAATGAGGTGCTGGACCGCATCGCGCCCCTGCTGCCGGAACTGCTCGGCGGGGCGGCCGACCTGAGCGCATCGGTCGGCACACGCTGGAAAGGAGCCGAAGCCGTCACCGGCGCGGGCGGCAAAGGCCGCTATATCTTCTACGGCGTGCGCGAATTCGGCATGGGCTGCATCATGAACGGCCTGGCTCTGCACGGAGGCTTCATTCCCTACGCCGGGACCTTCCTGGTTTTTGCGGATTACGCCAAAAGCGCCCTGCGCCTTGCCGCGCAGATGAAACTGCGCCTGGTCTGGGCGCTTTCTCACGATTCCATCATGGTCGGCGAAGACGGGCCCAGTCATCAACCTGTCGAACAACTCGCCATGCTGCGCGCCATACCCGGCATGGATGTCTGGCGCCCCTGCGATTCCGTGGAGTGCGCCGTTGCCTGGAAAGCGACGTTGAAGCGCGCCGACGGCCCCTCCTGCCTTGTTTTTTCCCGGCAGAACCTGCCCGTCGCACCGCGCGGCCGCACGGACGACATCGCGCGCGGGGCTTACATACTCAAAGAAAGCAAGGGCGGGACCGCCGAAATCATCCTCATCGCCACGGGCTCGGAAATTGTTCTGGCCTTGGCCGCGGCTGAAGCCCTGGAAAAAAAGGACCGGCGGGTGCGCGTCGTTTCCATGCCGTCTGTGGAAGTGTTCGACAGGCAGGACAGGGAGTACCGGGAAAAAGTGCTGCCGCACGGGGTGCGTTGCCGCGTGGCCCTGGAAGCGGCTTCTGCTGACTTCTGGCGTCGCTTCGTGGGGCTGGACGGGAGCGTCGCGGGCATGACGAGCTTCGGCGAATCCGCGCCGGGTCCGGCCGTGTACGACTACTTCGGCTTCACAGTGGAAAAAGTGCTGGCGGCGGTGAAAGAAGCCTGTCGCCAATGCGGTATGACGGAGTAGCAGCCTAGGCAAAAGGAGTTCCGATATGGCGGCAACGCCCTTTTATGTGGTTTTCGGGGACGTTCACGGCGACATTTCCCTGCTCCCGCGTATCCCGGACCTGGATCGGGCCGAGGGAATCATCATCAGCGGGGACATTACGCCGGCGGGGGGCGTGCCGGAAGCGTTGCGCGTCCTCGAGCCTGCGGCGCGCAGCGCCGCGAGGCTCTTCGCCCAAATCGGCAATATGGACAAGGCGGAAATCACGGAAACGCTCAAGGACAGGGGATGGAATCTGCATGCCGAGGCCGTGCGGATTTTTCCGGGTATTTACGCGCTGGGGCTGGGGGCTTGCCCTCTTACGCCGTTTCATACGCCGAGCGAGTATCCCGAAGAGCGTCTGGCCGAGTGGCTTGAAGAGGCAGCTGCCGCCGCGGAAGCAGCGTTTGCCGCCGAGCGTGCGTCCGGCTCGGAGGATGCGGCGTTGCCGGAGCATCCCGCGCGGGTGCTTGTTTCGCATACCCCCCCTTACGGCACGGCCTGCGACCGCCTGAAGAGCGGCGGGCACGCGGGCAGTCGCGCCGTACGCGATTTTATCGAAAAGCACCGCCCGGATGTCTGCCTGTGCGGACACATCCACGAAGCCAGAGGTGAAGACCGCCTGGGCCGTACACAGATTGTGAACCCCGGTCCCTTGTCTTCCGGGTCATACGCGTTGCTGCGGCGCGGAAACGGACCGGACGGGACGGCGGTGCACGCGGAATTGCGCCGTATTTAGAGCAATTTCACGTTGAAATTGCTCAGGCGGCCGCGGGTGCGGACGCCCGCCGCAAAGGCGCAAGCGCAATTTATTTGCGCGGTTAAGCGCCGGAGCGGGCGCGACTTGAAGATAACTCGTGTATAATCTCAAAGTCACAATGCTCTAATCGAAGGGGGAAAGGAGCGGTCGATGAAAGCATGGATTGGAGTGATGTTGCTGCTGCTGCCGGCCGCGGCGGGTTGCGCGTCCGGTCCCGTCGACAGGCTGATGCCGCATATTGAGACCTTTGATCTGGCGAAAAGCTGGTTCGGTCCGCCGACATCGTCGCGAGTGATTGCAGGCGGGGCGCAGGTTTCCCCGCAGGCGCCCTCGGTCCGCTCCGTGCAAAGCGCGGGAACCGCCGTGAACGCGACGGTGAAATCTGCTCATCAACAGACCGTTGCGGGCAGTTCCGGGCAAAGCGCCGACGCGGCGGCCCTGCCTCCGGGCGCCCGCGTCGAGTACGAGTGGCTGCTGGACGATGTGACAACCGTGCCCGGGCAGGATGTGGTCGAACGTTTTCTGGTGGGCAGGGACAGGCAGGGGTTTCCCGTGTATTACGAGCGCATCCGCTGGGTGCCGGCGCATCAGGCGCGGCGCTTCTGCCGCGTGCGCCTGCTCGCCGACGCGCAGGGACGCATCATGAGCCGGTCCGCGGAAGGCAACGACTGCGAAGATTTGTTGAAACGGCCGTCTACCTATTGAAATGATGCTCAGGCGGCTACGCCGGCTTTTTTCGGCCGGACTTGGCGGTCCACACGATAACCGCCATGATGAGAAAAGCGACGGCGCAGAGCTGATATATCTCGGCCGCGCCGAAGATAAACCCCTGCTTGGTGACGACTCCGGCAAGCCGGCCGGCGCTTTGCTCCCAGGTCATACCCATAGCCTGCAAGGTTTCAAGCGTATCCCGCACGAGCGGGTTATAGGGGTCAATGTGCGAAGTCAACCGGGTGTGATGAAACGCTTCCCGGCGCTCCCAAAGCGTTGTGGCTGCCGATGCGCCCACGGCGCCGAACAGGGTGCGGATGAAGTTGAACAGACTGGC
>JAITDR010000110.1 GCA_031282465.1 Desulfovibrio sp. | reverse complement strand
CTCTGTCTGCCCGGCACGGCGGCGGGCGATGTGCCGCTTCGCGGCGACCCCGCCTTTGCTCCGCTGATGGAGCGTCTTGTCGCGGACGGCTTCTCCCGTGCGTACATTGAAGCTCTTTTCGCGCGTCTCGGCCCGCGCGCCTTTACTCCGGCATACATGGGTCTCAAACTGCAGGAACTGTTCGGCACCCCCGGCATCGGCGTCAACCGGGACGATGCGCCGACGCCGGAACCGCCCGCCGGCTTTGAACCCTCGCTGCAGGAAGTTACCGTCGGCGACTGCCTTGAGTTCGTCAAACAACAGGATGCAATGCTGCAGGCCGTTGAAAAGAAGTACGGGGTACGGCGTTCCGTGCTTTTGAGTCTCATGCTGGTGGAAACGGCAATGGGTCGGGACCTGGGCCGGGATATCGCCCTGCGCGCGTCGGCATGCATGGCGCAGACGACCGATGCCGCGCAACTCGCCGCCTGCGGCAACGCCCGCCAGGCGCGGAGAATCAACGCCGCGCGTCTGGCCGATACGTTGCGCCTGCGTTCCGAGCGCGCATACGGAGAAGTCGTCGCCCTGCTGCGCTGGTGCGAAGCAACGGGGCTGGATGCTGCGCGCATTCCCGGTTCCATATACGGGGCCGTCGGATTGTGCCAGTTTATGCCTTCCAATATCGGACGCTTCGGCGTCGACGGCGACGGGGACGGAAAAATCAATCTGTATACCACGGCGGATGCCGCCCACAGCGCCGCCAGCTACCTGGAAGCCCACGGCTGGCGCGGCGCGGCCACGGACGAACAACGCCGCAAAGTACTCATGGCCTACAACGACGACGGCTTTTATGCCTCTTTCGTTCTTGGGGCGGCAAAACGCATGGAACGCGCCCTGGCGGGAAAAATTTCACCTGAAAGCGCCGCGCTGCCCGGCTTCGGCGTCCCTTCGGCGCGTCTGAATCCGAGTCTGCGTCGCCTCCGGCCGGTCCCCGCACGCGCCGCGGTCCGCGCTCTCGGCGATTACAAAAGTCTGCTGCCGTAATCTCGTCTCCCGGGCGCGTCCTATCCGACGTTCACAGCCCCCAAACTCTCCCTGCCGCGCGCCGTGCCCGACGTTCACAGCCCCCAAACTCTCCCGGCAGGTCGATCTGCGCCGATGCGAGGCAAATGATTCTCCCGCGTCCCCGTTCGGATTCCGCTGCGTCATTTCCCTGCGGAAAAGAGCGGCGCTGCCCGGCTGACCACTTCCGAACCGGCAAAAACATACGCCACGTCCCCGGCCCGGAGCATGAAGCTCCCGCCGGGATTCGCGACAATCTCGTCGCCGTGCAGCACGCCGATGACGGTAAGACCGTGCTTCGCGCGCAGCTCGGAATCGGCAAGAGTCACTCCGTCCAGAGGCGATTGCGCTTCCACGCCCACGGCTGTGACGTTGATTTCCGGCATTTGTTTCCGAAGAGCCTCCAGAGGGATTCCCGGCACATGCAGCTTACGCGCCATGGCATAGTTTTCCGAGCGCACGTCATGCACAAACTGCTCAATGTCCGCACGCGGCACAAGATACCTGGAAAGCACGCGCGTAAAGATTTCCACCGCCGTTTCAAACTCTTCGGGAATGACGTCGCTCGCGCCGAGTTCATGCAGGGCCTCAACCTCGCCGAGAAAACGCGTGCGCACTACAATATGCAGTCCGGGGGCCATATGCCTGGCTGCTTCCGTAATACCGCGCGCCGCCGCCGGGTCGGAAATGACGACGGCCAGCACCCTGGCCCGCGCAACCCCGAGCGCCCGGAGCACTGAAGGATGCGTGGCATCGCCGTAACTTATGGGTTCCGTGCAGGCATACGCGCGCACCGTATCGGGGTTCATCTCCAGAATGGTGTACGGAATACCGGACAGTTTGGCCGTCCTGGCCAGATATTTCCCCCCTATGCCGAAGCCGATGATAATCAGATGATCGTGCAACGCCGCATCTTCCGGCATGGTCTCCTCGTCGACACGCAACTTGCCGGCGGTCAGGCGGGTGACGAGGGGCGAACCGGCAACGGCGGAGGCGAAACGCGGAGCGGCGGCAATGAGAAAGGGCGCGGCGGCCATCGTCGCAATGCTCGCAGCCAGAAAAATCTGGTACGAATCGGGCAGAATCAGCCCGTGATCAAAGCCGGACTTGGCCAGAACAAAAGAAAATTCCCCGATCTGGCACAGTGCCAGCCCGGCAATAATCGCCGGGCGCAACGGATAGCCCAGCAGCAGGCTGACCGGCAGCACAACCAGCGTCTTGCAGAACAGGAGAAAAACCGTGACGGCCGCAATTTCCAAAAGGTGGGCGGTGAAAAAGCCCAGGTTCAGCAACATGCCCACGGACGTGAAAAAAAGGCTCGTGAATATCTCCTTGAACGGCAAAATTCCCTCCAGCGCGCTGTGGCTGTACTCGGACTCGGACATGATAAGCCCGGCCATAAAGGCTCCCAAAGACAGTGAAAGGCCGAGGGTGGAGGTAATCAGGGCAATGGAAAGACAGATGCCCAAGGTCGTGATAAGAAACAACTCCCGGCTGCGCGTTTTCACCACCAGGGCCAACCCGGCGGGCACCAGCTTGCGCGCCAGCAGAAAGCCGCCGCCCATCAGTCCGACGGTCTTCAGTCCGGACAGCAGCAGGTCTATCCCCGTCCCTCCGCCGCTCAAACCGCTCCCGGCCAGCAGGGGGACCGCCAGCACCATAGGCACGATGACCAAATCCTGAAAAATGAGTATGGAAAGAGCAATGCGCCCGTACGGACTCTCCATTTGTCCGGATTGCTGCAATATTTTCAATACGATGGCTGTGGACGACAGGGCCGCGAGAAAACCCGCGAACACTGCCCTGTTTAAAGATCCGAACGCGAACAGCGCAACGGGTACAACAACCAGAGTAGTCAGCCCGACCTGCAGCGCCCCCCCCAAGAACACCGGCTTGCGCAGGCGCATCAACTCGCTTACGGATAATTCCATTCCTATGGAAAACATCAGCAGCACGATGCCGATTTCGGCCATCAGTTCGACTTCATGCACGGCGCTGACCAGACCCAGTCCGTAAGGACCGCAGACTACCCCGGTCAAAAGGAACCCCACCACGGGCGGAATTTTTATTTTGTGACATCCGTAGATGACGAGTATAGACAAACAAAAGATGGTTACGAGTTCATTAAGAAGGGGCAAATCCATGCTGACTCCCGTAAGGCGTCCCGTTGCGGGCGGGAAGGTTCGGTGCGCCGCGAACGCAGGGCAACAACGCGGGTGACGGTGACATGGGCAACAACGAGCCTTGCGGCAATGCGCCCGCGTCTATGATAAAAGCTCTCGTTGAATTGCGCAAGCTGAGCAAATCCTTCGACCGCGCTCCTTCCCTCCTCGCGGGCGCGCAAAGTCTCCCGGCGGTGCGCGGAGTGTCCCTGAGCATCGCGCCGGGCGAAACTCTGGGGCTTGTGGGCGAATCCGGCTGCGGTAAGTCCACTTTGGGACGCATGGCGGCCGGACTTCTTGAACCGTCCGGCGGCGATGTGTTCATCAAGGGATTGCCGTTGTGGGATAAAAAAGCGCACAAGGATTACCGGGCCTTCCGAAGAAGTCTGGCCGGGGTCGTCCAGATGATTTTCCAGGACCCTTATGCCTCCCTGGACCCGCGCATGAGTATTGGCGAAAGCATCGCCGAACCGCTGCTCTGCTCCCGCAGATGTGGGCAGGGGGAGCGAAAGCTCGCCGGGGATGAAATCCGCGAACGGGTGCGGGTGATGTTGCGCAAGGTAGGTCTGGAAGCGGACGCCGCCGCGCGCAGGCCGAACGAGTTTTCCGGCGGACAGCGCCAGCGCATCGCCGTCGCCCGCGCCCTGATTACCGAGCCGGCCTTCGTCGTCTGCGACGAGCCGACGTCTTCGCTCGACGCCTCTGTGCAGTCCCAGGTGTTGAATCTGCTGCTGGATCTGCAGGATGAATTCGGCGTGTCCTACCTGTTCATCTCGCACGATCTTGCCGTCGTCCGGCACATGAGCGACCGCATCGCCGTCATGCGCAACGGCAAACTGGTGGAAGAAGGCGACGCGGATCAGGTGTTTTTTCATCCCGCTCAGGGCTATACCCGTCTGCTTCTGGACGCGTCGACGTGAAACAGGGATCCGCTCCGGTGTCTACCCGAAATAGGCTTTCTGCACCTGCGGGTCGTTTTTCAGTTCTTGGGCCGTACCGCATGCGGTGACTTTGCCTTGGGCAAGCACATAGCCGTAGGACGCAACGGCCAGTGTCTGCCGCACGTTCTGTTCCACCAGGAAGACGGCCGTGCCTGCTTCACGTACGGCCCGGATGATGCGGAAATTATCGTTGACCAGGGCGGGCGAGAGTCCAAGCGACGGTTCGTCCACAATCATCAGGCGCGGTTCGTGCATAAGCCCGCGGCCGATGGACACCATGGCCTGTTCCCCGCCGGACATGGTTCCTGCGGCTTGCTCCCGGCGTTCCGCAAGTCGGGGAAAGAGGTCGTAAACCTTTTCCAGCGAGGCGCGCACCTTGCTCTTCGAGCGTTCCAAGTACGCGCCCATGAGCAGGTTTTCCTGCACGCTCATTTTGGGGAAAATCCGTCGCCCTTCGGGTATGCAGGCTATGCCCAGCGCTGCCGTCCTGTGCGGAGGGAGCCCTGATATCTCAAGGCCGTCGAAGGCGATGCTCCCCTCGCGCGGCGGAGTAAGCCCGACGATGGCCCGGATAAGCGTGGTTTTGCCCGCACCGTTGGCGCCGAGCAGGCAGGTGATGCGCCGCGGCGGAATCTCCATGCTCACGTCATGGAGCACGCGGGCATTGCCGTAAGCAACGCTGAGGTGTTCTATACGCAAGGGCTGGAACATGCTTTCTCCGGTCTGTTTCCTTGAAAATCGAGTCACAACTCCGCGCCCAGATAGGCTTCCCGCACCTGCGGATCGGCGGTCACGCTTTCGTAATCCCCTTCGCACAACTTGCGCCCGAAATTCAGGACCGCGCAACGGGTGCTGACCCGCCTGATGACCTCCATTTCATGCTCGATGAGTACCATAGTCAGCGGTTGCCCGCCCATATCCATGTGGAGCACTTCATCCATGAGCCGGCGTGTTTCCTCGTGCGTCATGCCGGCCGACGGCTCATCCAGGAAAAGCAGCCGGGGATTGCCGATCAGGGCGCGGCATACCTCTACCCGGCGGCGGTCTATCATGTTCAATTCGCTCACGGGTCGGTGAACGCGGCCGGCGAGCAGAGGATTCAGGGCGCGCAACAGGGTGCGGGCGCGCTCCAGACCGGCTTCGTAGTCGGCCCGGAAGGCATTGCGCCGCAGCACATTGTGTACAAAGCCCGTATCGAGGTTTTTGTGGTTGCCGATCATGATGTTGTCCAGAACCGTGAGGTCCAGGCAGAGGCGCGAACGCTGGAAGGTGCGCGCTATCCCTCTGCGGCAGATATCTTGGGCGGACATGCCGGTCACGTCTTCCCCGGCGAAGACGACCTTGCCTCCGTCGGGTCGGTATATGCCCGTCACGACGTTGAAGAATGTGGTTTTGCCCGATCCGTTGGGGCCGACCAGACCGAGTATTTCGCCCTCGCCGACCTCCAGATCCAGACTGTCCAGGGCGGTCAGTCCCCCGAAACGCATGGTCAGGGAGGAGCAGGAAAGCAGAGGCGTCACGTCGGCCTCCCGAAGTAGTGCCGGGGGGTGCGCGGCAACAGCCCGGCGGGACGGAACACAATCATGAACAAGACCAGTGCCGAATAAATGAGATAGCGGTATTCCTGTATGACCTGGAATTTCTCCGGCACAACCACGACGAAGATTGTTGCCGGTATGACGCCCCAACTGTTGCCCAACCCGCCGAGCAGCAGGATGGAGAGGAAAAGCAGAGAATCGGCAAAGGCGAAATTTGCCGGGCTGATGTAGCCGAGCATCATGGCATACAGAGCGCCCGCGATGCCCGCCAGAAGGTTGCCGGTAGTGAAGGCGACGATTTTCCAGCGCGCGATGTTTATGCCGAAGCAGGCGGATGCCGTTTCGTCCGAACGCACGGCATCCATGGCAAGGCCGATCCATGAGCGCTCCAGCCGGCGCACAAAGGAAAATACAAGACACAGCAGGGTAAGGCAGATCAAGTCATACTTGACGTAAAAGGACACGTCGAGATTTTCAAACTGCGCGTCCTTGCTGAAATCCGTCCCGAACAGGCTCAACGGCGGCACGGACAGGCCCTGAGGGCCGCCGAACCATTCGCTGACTTCGAGAAACACTCTGAACAGCAGGGCAAAGGCCATGGTCACCAGAGCGGCATAATGCCCGGAAGTGCGCAGCACCGGCAACAGGAGCACACAACCGGTCAAGGCGGCGGCCGCGCCTCCGAGCGGCAGGGCAAGCAGGGGCGGCAGGCCCGAGCCGGACAGCAGCGCCGCCGTGTACCCGCCTATGCCGAAAAAGGAGGCCGCGCTGAAGTTGATGACCCCAGCGCAGCCGAGCTGCACGTTCAACCCCAAGACCGTCACCGCGTAAATCATGATTGTCCCGAGCAGGAACAGGGTATAATGATCGTCGCAGAAAATCAGGAGCAGGGCGAGCAAGACCAGAATCAGGCAGACATCCCAGGTCCGTTCGTTGTCTCGTATGGTTGCGGAGATGCCCGTATGCAGATCCGACAGCGCGGCGACGAGGATCAGCATACCGCCGGAAATCATGTAGACCAGAATATGGCTCTGTTCCTCAGCTTTCAGAAAAAGGACGCTCCAGCCCAGCAGGCAGAAAGCGAGCAGGATGCAGCCCGCGGGGCGGGGCAGGACGAGATCTCGGCTGCGGCGTCGCACGGTCTAAACCCTCCCGCTGCTTTGTTCCGCGATGAGACCCGTGGGACGCAGGGCCATCATTACAATCACCACGCCGAAAGCGAACACGTCCTTGTACGCGCTCGCAAAAGGCATGGCCACCACACCCACGGTCTGCAGAAAGGCGAAGATAAAGCCGCCGCATATCGCGCCGTAGATATTGCCCAGACCGCCTATCACCGCCGCGCTGAAACCTATGGCGCCGAGCAGCAGCCCCAGGTTGAAGTTGATTTCATTGTAGTACAGGCCGTTCATCACCCCGGCGAAGGCTGCCACCGATGAGCCCAGGGCAAAGGTGACGAGTACGATCAGTCGGAAATTGACGCCCATGAGCTGCGCCGCTTCCGCGTCCTGGGCAGAGGCCCGTATGGCCATGCCCAGCTTGGTGCGGGTGATGAGCAGATGCACGAGTACGATGATCAGCACTCCGGCCAGAAAGAGGACAAGGTTGTCGAAGCGCAGGTTCAGCGTTCCGAATTGCGCCGACCAGTCCGGCAGCAGATGTGGAAAAGGCTTGGGATTGGAACCGTCGGGGAAAAAGAGCCGGACCGCTTCGCGCAACGCCGTGCCGAACATCATGGTTGCCAGCAGGGTGTTGAGCGCGGGTGCCCCGCGCAGGGGCATAATGATGAACCGCGCTGTCAGCATGCCGAGTACGGCCACCACGGCGACCGCCGCCGCAAGAACCCAGAAGACGACCCAGCCGGTGCCGAGTCCGGGATGAAAAAACTCCAGCCACCAGTATATGCCGAGGCCGGTAAACGAAGCCAGCATAACCGTGTCCCCGTGCGAAAACACGATGACGTCCAGCACCCCGAAAAAGAGCGTGAAGCCGACGGCCACCAAGGCGTACATCATGCCGAGCATCAACCCGTTGATGCAGAATTGCAGAAAAAGTTCCATAGGCTGCCTCTTGCCTTGCCTCAAGGCAGGCCCCTGTGCAGAGCTTGCCCCGTTAAGGCAGGCCCTTGTGCAGAGCCTGCCCCGTTTTCGACGTCAATCCGCGCTCTTCTTGGGCGAACGCCGGCCGGAGGTTGCCCGACTATTTCTTGAGCGAGCGTTTCCCGGAGGCGTACTCGCTGTCTTCCCAGATCGTCCACGCGCCGTCCTGCACCACATACTTGGTGATGATCGGGACGGTGTTCTGGCCGTGGTCGTCGTAGACCACCTTGCCGACCAGGGTGTTGCCGTCCTTGATGCCGTTCAGGGCAGCGGTCACTTTTTTTCTGTCAGGGCCGACTTTTTCAATGCTGTCCAGAAGTTGGGTCATAGCCGCGTAGGCAAAGGGACCGTATGCCTCGGGCCCTTGGGCGAAGTTGTGCGCCGCATAGCTTTTCAAAAACGCCTGCCCGCCGGGCAGTTTTTCCACCGGGGTGCCTTCGATGAAACTCAGGCACCCTTCGGCCGCTTCTTTGCCGAGGCCTTCTATAAAGGAGTCGGACTTGATTCCGGAAACGCCTTCGAACTGGGCGTTGATGCCGAGTTTGTCCATCTGGGAGCGTATCCGGACGCCGAGCGGGGTCAGGCCGCCGAAATAGATGACTTCCGGGTTCAGCGCTTTGATCCGTGTCAGTTCGGCCGTGAAATCCTGCTGCTCCGAAGTCACGCCGAACACGCCGAGAATCTCGCCGCCGTTTTCGGTAAGGTATTTGCTGAAATAGTCCTTGTGTGACTTGCCGTAGTCGGTGGTGTCGTGCAGGATGGCGAATTTCTTATACCCCTGGGAACGCATGAACTTGGCGGCTTCTTCGTTCTGGTTGATCATTGTGCCGCAGATGCGCAGGATTTCCGGGTAATTGTTGCCGTAAGTAATATCCGGCTGCACCGCGCCCCAGACAATGACCGGCATGCCGAAGCGGTGATAGATATCCACCGTGCCGAGGGCCACAGCGGAACAATAATGGGTCACCGCGCCGAGAATTTTACGGTCGGCGGCCATCTTTGTCGCGACCTGCACGCCGATGTTCGGTTTGCACTCGTCATCCAGCGCGACGTATTCGTAAAGAAATTTTGCGCCCGGGTCTTCGTTGCGTTCCAGGACCGCAAGTTCGGCGGAGTTGCGTCCGCCCAGACCGTTGGCGCTGACGCCGCCGGTCAGGGGTCCGATAAAACCGACCTTGACGCTTTGCTTTTTCGCGGCCGCCCGGGCGTCGTCCGGAGCGGCGGCTACAAGGATAATCAAGGCCAGGGCCGGTACAAGGCCGCGCAATACGGGGTGTACGGTCATTGTTCTCTCCTTCTGTTTCCCACAGTTTCGTAGAGTTTTTTGCCTATGGCGAGCAGCGCCTCATCCGCGCCGAACGCGCCGACCAGTTGCCGGCCCAGGGGCAGGCCGGAAGCGCCCGTTCCCAAGGGCAGGCCGAGCACCGGCAGCCCGGCGTGGGTCCAGGGCAGGTTCATTACGGGGTCTCCCGTGGACAACAGTCCCTTGTCCGCCTCGCCGACCGACGACGGGCAAATCAGGGCATGCAGCCTGTGCCTGCGCATCACCTCGTGCAGGGCGGCACGCAGCGCAAGCCGGGAACGCGCACCGGCTGCGGCCGCTGCCGCGCCCGCAGCCCGCCCCTGTCGGATCTGCCGGGCCGTGCCCGGACGGTACAGGGGTTCGAAACGGTCGAAGTACGCGTTATGTTCCTCAGCCAGTTCAGCCGCTACAGCCTCCCGGTGGCAGGCATTGACGGCCGCAATGTCGTCCAGACAGGGCGTGTCCGTCACGACAAAAGGCCCGCCTGCGCGCGCGAGTTCCTCCCGCATCCGGGCGACATTGTCCGCCTCCGCCTGATCCAGATAGGGACCGACGGGCACGCCCAGGTGTATGCGACGCGGTATTTGCGCAGCTTGCCGGATCGGCAGTATCACGCGCATGACCTCCTCTATTTCGTGGGGCGTCGCGCACAAGAACCCTGCGTGGTCGAACGTGCGGGAAAAATACACCAGACCTTCCGTCGGCACACGGCCGCTGCTCGCCTTGAAGCCGGTAATTCCGCAATAGGAGGCCGGCCGTATGATTGAGCCGATAGTCTGCGTTCCCGTGGCCAGCGGAAAAAAGCCCGCCGCCACCCCCGCCGCCGATCCGCTGCTTGATCCGCCCGGCGTGTGCGCGGGATTAAGAGGGTTGCAGGTGGCGGCAGGCTCGGAGGACGCAAATTCCGTTGTCGCCGTGATGCCCAGCGGCAAGGCGCCCGCATTGCGCAAGGCAGCGGGCGCGGCGGCCTCCCGGCCGCGGAACAGGTCGGCCGGGAGCAGGGAGCCGCATCGTATGTCCCACCCGTCCGCACGGAAAACCCCTTTGATGCCGAAAGGCACGCCGAACAGCGGCGGACGGCGCGCCGGGTCGGGCCGGCAGGCGAGCAGGGCGTCAAGACGCGCCCGCGTTTCCTCCCTGCCGGGAAGGCGGTCTTCAAAAATACGTAAATGAGGATTTTTTGTCTCAATCCGCTCGAAAATGTCGTCGTACAGGCAGGCGAGTTCGTCCCTGTCCGCCCGGCGAAACGCAAAAAGTGTCGGAAAACCGTTCTCTGTCCGCAACGGGCCGAGCACCGGTTCATCCGCATCGGGAAAGCCGGTTGTGTTCTTCGCAGCTACAGCCATCATCGCCTCCGGGGTAATTACACGTACCTCATGGTAAGCAAAGAATGTGCCGTTACATAATATACTATTTTTACATGATAAATTTATCGCAAAAGTCGCTTGAAGCGCAGGAATCTACAAAATGGTGTAAAGTTTTGTTTCAGTGCGACGGTTGTCGGAGGTGCCGCCCGGAAATAATCAGTGTTTCCTTATGAAAAAAAGGTTGACTCTTTCAATGGGTGTAGATATTACCCGAAAAATCGACTATTTTTATGTGTACGTTGCTTCCGTTTCTATGCAGGGTCTTCTATGACTGTAACTGTCGATGAAAAGGGCCGGCACGGCATCCGATAACCCTCAAGAGTGCTGTTTTTTCCATCTATTCACCAAATCAGCTATATGAAATTGTTACCGAATGAACATGTCCTGTTTTGCGAATCAATAACTGCGCTGGCGGGATATATCCGTAAGCTGCCGGCAAAGCCGCGCACGCTTGATGAACTTTGGGCGGACATCACGCGCGATGCTTCTTCATGGCCGAGCAGAGTTTCCTTGGACGATGTCGTTTACGCGCTTGATGTCCTGTTTGCCCTGAGACAGCTGACAATGCTCGACGACGGCCGCCGGTTCCTGCTGAGGCAGGCGCAATGAAACTCATCGAACTCTCCTGCAACCGGCCGTCGTTCAAAACCCTTCACTTCAACCCTGCAGGGATGACCATAATTGTCGGCGACGCCGATGCCGATACAGAAGGAGATGAAGGCAGCAGCAACGGCGTGGGCAAAACATTGTCTCTCGGCCTTGTCCACCATTGCCTGGGGGCGCAGGTCAACAACAAACTCAAGTCCGCCGTGCCCGATTGGCTGTTTACCTTGCGCTTCAGCATCGCCGGCAGGGAATATACGATTGCCAGAAGCGGCGACGGCAGCCGTATATATTTGGATAAAAACCCTGTCGGAATCAACGAATTGAGAGCATGGCTCAATGCCTGCGGTGCATTCATCCTCGATCCGCAAATTTCCGGCCTCACGTTCCGTTCATTATTCAGCAGATTTGCACGATACGCCAAAGAAGATTGCCTGCACCCGCTGCTCACAAAAAAAGAGGAAGAAGCGGTCGGCAGGCTCCGCAGCCTTTTTCTGTTGGGAATCGACTGTACCTTAGCCGTTGCCAAAAAAAATGATAGAATACGCCTTGCGCAAATAAAAAATACAAAAAAAACATGGAATGAAGATCATATTTTACAAGATATCATGCGGGCAGGCAGCAATCCTCGGGCGCGATTTGAAGAGATTGAGCAAGAAATTCCCAAATTATCTGCTGCACTGCGCAAATATCAAATAGCGGAAAATTACAGGCTGCTCGAATGGCAGGAAAGTGAAATAACCAAACAACTCAGAAAAATTGAAAGCGAAATTGCCGAATTGGGTTTCCAGTTGGACGAAATAGAAAAACGCTTGGAGGAGCCGCAGGATATTACTGTCGCCGCATTGCGCTCATTGTACGACGGCATGGGTGATATCTTCAAACCGGAGGCTCTGGAGCATTTTGAAAAAGTTGAAGCCTTTCATAACGCGCTCTATGCAAGCAGAAAAGTACGGCTGGAAAAAGACAGGCTTGCCGTCCTCGGAAAAAAACACCGACTGGAGAGGGAGTATAAAAATAGAGCTGTTGAAAGAGACCGGTTTGTCAGGCATCTGCAAGCCGAAAAGGCACTGGAGGAATATGCGGCCTTGGCGAGGCACATTGCGTCGCTTGAGGAAGAGCGAAACAGGTTGTACATGTTTTTTGAGATGGATTTGACGCTTGACCTGCGCGCTCGTGAAATCCGCGAGAAAATGCTTGCCGACGACAGAGCGGCAAGCGAGTATTTACGCAGTAATCCTCTGGTGGAGCTTTCTGAAAGATTTACACGTCTCGCTCACATGCTGTACCCCAATGATCCAGCCGGGCTGATTATCAAGAACAATACCGGTGACAATCAACTCCGCTACGATATTTCTGTACAAATTGAAGGTGATGATGCAGACGGTATCAATTCGGCAAGGATATTGTGTTTCGACTGGACGTATTATATGTACGGAGCAAACCATACTATGGATTTTCTATGGCATGACAACCGGTTGTTTGCCCATATCGACCCGCATCCGCGCGCGGCATGGTTCAGCTTTGCTCTGCAGCATTCCGCACAGGCTCAAAAACAGTATATAGTTTCGCTCAATACGGAAAACTTGGTGAGTATGAAAGGTTATATGTCAGAGGCCGCTTGGACGGCGCTGAATGGAAGCGTCCGGCTGACGTTGCACGGGAATAAACCGGACAATAAACTTTTGGGTATCCAGTTCGGCAGTGCGGAATAATGCCGTTGCGGCGAAGGGATCCTTATTACAGGCTGATACCGCGTTCTTCAAGAACAGCAATAACCTGATTGTAGACATCATCAAGGGGCTGAGAGGCGTCTATCGTGCGGCAGCGTTGCGGGTGTTGCGCCGCCAATGCCAGGTAACCCTGGCGGATGCGCCGGTGGAAGTCCAGACGCTCGGTTTCAAAGCGGCCCTGAGTGACGGCGACGCCGGCATCCAGGTTGCGCCGGCGGGCGCGTTTCAAGCTGACTTCCGGGTCCAGGTCGAAGATGATGGTCAGGTCCGGCCATAGACCGCCGGAGGCGAACTCGCACAGGCGGATCAGGCGTTCCAGGTTCATCTGTCGTCCGTGTCCCTGGTAGCAGAGGGTGGAGTCTACGTAGCGGTCTGAGATAACGATGTCTCCCCGTTCCAGAGCAGGGGAGATAACATCGCGCACATGCTGGGAGCGGTCGGCGAGATACAGGAAAAGTTCCGCCTCTTTCGTCAGGTTGCGTCGTTTGTCCAGCAGCAGGTCGCGGAGTGACCTGCCGAGTTCGCTGCCGCCCGGTTCGAGGGTTCGCACAAAGGAAATGCCTTCATCGGAAAGGGCCGGGCACAAGCGATCCAGAACGCTTGTCTTTCCTGCGCCTTCAATGCCTTCAAAGGTAATGAACATAGTGCGCTTCCTGTCCTTGTTATGTGGTTTTCAAAGTAAATACGCGGCCGTACAGTATGCCGAACAGCAGCCGGGATGAGTCTTATCCCGAAAGATTGAACAGGGACAGTCCTTTTTCTTCCGGCCTGCCGCTCTTGCCGGCACGTCCGCGCGGCGCGGGAGACGCGTCGGGGGCGCGCAGGGCGGGAGGAGGGTTTGCCGGGGCGGAAGACGGGCTCGCCGGGGCGCGGTAGAGAAAGCGTTCCAACGACACATTATAGTCGGACCAGCTTCCTTCTTCAACACCCGCCAAAGCGTCTTCAACCTGCTTGAGTTTGGCGTCGAGCATGTCCGCGTAGTGCAGGGCCAGAGCCTCAGCGGTGGCGGGCAGACGGGGGGCGCCGAATTCGTATGAGCCGTGGTGGCTCAAGACCATGTGCTCCAGATGCAGCGCGAGTTCATCCTCAAGACCTGCCTGCCGCACGAAGTCGCCCAGCATGTCCGTGAAGAGGCCGATGTGCCCGATGAGCCGTCCTGGTGTGGTATAGTCGACGGCCGGACCTGCACTCAGTTCCCGAAGTTTGCCCAGATCGTGGCATACTGCGCCGGCGAAAAGCGCCTGCCTGTCCAGTTCCGGGTAATGGTCGGCGATGCGCAGGCAGAGGCGGGCGACGGACAGGGTATGTTCCAGAAGCCCGCCGGCGTAGGCGTGGTGCAGGGATTTGGCCGCCGGGGCGACGCGCAGGGCGGGGGCGATGCCCGGGTCCGTCAGCAGGGTGAGGATGAGTTTGCGCCAAGGTACATGAGTCAGGGTGCTGCGGGCGAGGTCGGTGAGTTCGCGCAGCATGTCGTCGGGGTTGCGTTTCGAGGCGGGCAGGAAGAGCGCCATATCCAGCGATTGTTGCGCTGCCTCGTCCAGTACGCGCAGTTCGTCGACCGTAAGATCGGGCCTGTCGCGCCAGCTCACGACCCGTCCTCTGACCCACACCATGGCCCCCGGCGCAAGATCCTGGTAATTGCGGCTTTGCGGGCTCCAGATTTTGCCGGGTATGCTGCCCGTGGCGTCTTTGAACTCCAGCAGCCAGTATGGGCCGTTTTTGGACTGGTTCAGTCTTGCGGCGGAAAGGACGAAGATGTCCGCCGCCTCGTCGCCGGGCTTGAGATCTTCGACAAAACGTTGTTTGTTTGCAGACATTGCCTTGCAGTGCTTTACATACGGCGCGGGCGGTTTCCCGCCCGCGCAGAAACAGCCTCTAAAGCGTCTATTTAAGCTGACGGGCCAAAAGTTCGGCGATATGCTCGACCTTGACCTTGTTGCCGCGTTTTTCTTCGCCGCCGCGGAGTTGTATCACGCAGCCGGGACAGTCGGCCACAACGGTCGCGGCCCCTGAAGCCTCCAGATTGTCCAGTTTGTTCTTCAATATCTGTTCGGCTATTTCCGGGAACTTTAAGGAATAGGTGCCGCCGAAGCCGCAGCAGACGTCTTCTTCTTTGGCTTCCTTGTAGTCGGAGACGGCGCGTATCAGGTTCCTCGGCTGTTCGGTCACGCCCAGGCCGCGGCAGAGATGGCAGGAGGCGTGGTAACCGACGGCCTGACCGGATTTGCGGAAGGCGTCTTCTTTCATGCCGAGCACATCATACACGAAGGAACTGAAGTCGCGTATCCTGGCGGCAAACTGCTGCGCTTCCGTGCGCAGGGGCGAATCGGCGAGCAGTTCGACATAGTGGTTCTTGATGTGTGAAGCGCAGGAAGCGCAGAGGGTGACGACGTAATCCAGGCGGGCGGGGTCGAAGGCCCTGATATTGGCTTCGGCCGTGCTTTCGGCTGCCTTGCGTTCACCCATCATACGCACAGGCAGCCCGCAGCAGCTTTGGCCCATGGGGAACTCCACGGAACAGCCGCCCGCGGCCAGCACCTTAACGGCTGCCTCAAGCTGTTCGGGATATACGAAATCTTGGGCACAGCCCGCAAAAAGACCCACACGCAGCCTGCCGTTCGCGGGCAGACTTTTCGCAATATCTTTCCAGCGGTCGCGGAAGGCCTTGGAGGCGATGGCCGGCAACGCCCGGAATCCTTGTCCTTTCATGAATATCTGCGGCAGATGGCGGATATACGGAGTTCCTCCCGTAACCGGGCGCTGGGCGAATTTGCCGAAGCGCAGCAGGCTGTGGAAGAGTTTGCGGTTTTCCAGCACCTTGGCGAGCAGCGTGGACTCGACCGGTGCGCCTTCCTCTTCCACCAGACGGGCGCGAATCTCCTGAATGATGCCGGGCAGGTCTATGCCCGCCGCGCAGACATCCTTACACGCCTCGCAGTTGATACAGTTCTGTACCAAGTTGCGGGCGTTTTCCCGGCCGTGGAAGAAATAGGTCAGGATAAGCCCGATGGCCCCGATGTAGACATAGCCCATCTTGTGTCCGCCCACCAGGCGGTATACGGGGCAGACGTTGGCGCAGGCGCCGCAACGCACGCAACGCAGCGCGCTTTTGCAGATCTCGTCCTTTGCCAGAGCCGTGCGGCCGTTGTCCAGGAAGATCACATGCATGATCTTGCGCTTGTCGGGTGTCCGGGTATGTTCCGCAGCACCGGTCATCCAGGATACATACGTGGTGATGGCCTGGGCGGTGGCGTTGCGCGGCAGCACCCGAATAATGCGCAGGGCATCGTGGATGTTCGGCACCAGTTTGTCAATGCCCGCGAGGGCCACATGCACGCGGGGCAGGGTGGAGGTCAGGCGTCCGTTGCCTTCATTGGTGCAGATGCCGACGGTGCCGGTGTCCGCAATGGCGAAGTTGGCACCGGAAATACCCATGTCGGCGTTGGCGAAGCGGGAACGCAATTCCCGCCGAGCCACCTTGACCAGTTCGGAAATGTCGCTGTCCTGCTTCCGTTTGGTCTCGTCCGTAAATGTATCCGCCACCTGAAAGCGGGAAAGGTGAATGGCGGGCATGACCATGTGCGTCGGCCCCTCGTGACGCAGTTGTATGATCCATTCGCCGAGGTCCGTTTCCACGACTTTACAGCCGGCGTCTTCCAGAGCGTGGTTGACGTGAATTTCCTCGGCGGTCATGGACTTGGATTTGATAACCAGTTTACAGTTGTTGTCTGTTGCAATTTTACAGATAAGCTCGTTGGCTTCCGCGGCGGTCGCGACCCTGTGCACATGGACGCCGCGTTTTTCGGCCTCGGCTTTAAACTGCGCGTACATCGCCTCGAGCTGCGTGAGCCCTTCGTCTTTAGCCGCGGCAATTTCCTGTATGAGTTCTTTTTCGTTGATATCGGCGAAAATGTTGAGGCGATTGGCCTTGTAGGCAACGGCAAATTTATCCAGGGTTTCGCGCAGATAGGAATTTTCCAGCGATTCGTTCAGGCGGCCCCGGTATTCTTTCATGGTTTCTGCGCTGTGCATCTTTAAGCCTCCATAAGAGCGATGTGCAGTTCAAGGGGGCCGTGCACGCCCAGAGTGAGGACGCGTTCAATGTCGGCCGTGCGGCTGGCGCCTGAAATAAACGCCGTATACATGACGCCTTTTTCCATAAGTTTCTGCAGGTACGGTTCCACGTCGTAGGATGTTTTTTTGATTTGGGATTTTTTCAGGGCCACCACATGAATTTCGGCGACCATGGTCGCGAGGCGTATGTCTTCGCTCATACACTCGATGATGGTGGTGGCTGTTTCGGCGACGGCGCCGTCCGCCGTGGTAAAGGCCACATCAATGCCTTCCAGGTGCCCGCGCATGCCCGAGCGCAGCATGTCGAAGCCCTTGCCGGCACCCAGTTCGGCCACGGCGGCATACTCCTTGTCCGCCAGATTCGGGGCACAGAAGGTTTTTTTATCCGCCTTGGTTATCCCGGCGGAGGTTTGTTCCATTCCGCAATAGATACGTTCGCAAAAGTCTTTTTTTTCGCACACATCCACGGCATAGGCCGCGGCTTCCGCCATGCCTTTTACCTCGACGACCTTGATGGAGACAGGCGCGGCTTTTTGCTTGAACAGTTCAACGGCTTCTTTATCGATAGTTGCCATAAGACCTCCGCAGCGGTTAACATGTTGATTTTTCACGGTACCTGAGTTGGTTTGCCGAACAGTTAACAAATACTATCAAGAATCGCACGGATATCAAGGGAATTTTCCACGAGCCTGACGCCGGCGCGCAATTGTTTGAGGTCGCGTATTTTTTTTGCCTTGAAGATGCGCGCCATATTGCGGGCGGTGCGGTAG
>JAITDR010000105.1 GCA_031282465.1 Desulfovibrio sp. | reverse complement strand
TGCCGCCGTACGAGGCGCAGGTTCCGTAAGCAATAACGGCTTGGGCTTTGGTCAGCACGCTGCGGCCCGTCTCCAGCATGGTGTGGTTGCCGACTTTGCCCCAAGCGCCGTTTTCGGCGGTGGGTATCGCACCTTCCACTATGGCGATGAATCCCTCCGAGCTGCTCAGGGCATCGTGCAGGGCCTTTTCCGCCGCCTCGCCGGCTGCGGCCATGATCGTTTCCTGATAGACCATGTTCACGGCATCCATGAGCAGCACGTCGATGTACGGGTCAGAGGAGCGCAGTATGGCTTCCGAGCAGCCCGTACACTCGGCGTTGTGCAGGTAAATGACTGTGGGACGCCTGCCTGCCCCGCCGGTTACGGCGCGGGCGACTTCGGGCGCGAATGACGGCCCCATGCCCATGGCTGCTGCCACGGCCGCGCAGTATTTGAGGAAGTCGCGCCGGTTCAGCCCGCGCGCGGCAAGCCGTTCATCCAGATCATCCCTTGCGGGAGCCGTCGTGGTTTGCATTCTGAAGCCTCCTTCTTCCGCAGGCCGGTCTCATTAATTCGTTGCCGTTGTTGATGCAGATCCCCGCAAAGGGGCGTAAAAAAGGGAGGGACGGCAGCCTTACCCCGCCGACCGCACAGTACACCAAAGCGTTTCCGCTTTCAACGGCGGAAAACTCCCGGACAGAAAATCCGCGCCTAATATTCCCGGCAACTCCACACCATGCGTCCGAGCACCTCAACGTCGGCACCCGAGCCCCTGTTCACAGGGATATCCTCGTATGCACGGTTGTCGGAACGGATGAGCAGTATCCCGCCCGGACGGTTTTCCAAGCGTTTGACCATCAACTCGTCTTCCATGCGTACAAGGTAAATGCACCCGGAACGTACGTTTTTTTCCTGCAGGTTGACCATGATCAGGTCTCCGTCCATCAGGGTGGGCACCATACTGTCGCCGGCCACCTCGAACAGTTTCATGCTCTCTTCGTCACCGTGTTTGCGGGCTATGAAACTGCTGTGGAATGAGTACAGGCCCACAGGATCCGGGTCGGTTTCCAGACCTCCGCTGCCGGCGCGCGGTCGTGCCTTGAGTCGTTCTACAAACACCAAGTCCGGCCGGGTTTCGTCGCGGCAGGCGAAAAATTCCGGCAGGGAGAGATCCAGTGCCGTTGCCAGTTTCTGCAGGGCATCCAAGGAGCCGGCCCTTGTCCCCGCGCGGATCTGGGAGATGTAATTTTGCGCCAACCCGGCTTTCTCCGCCAGTGCCGTCTGGGTCAACCCCCGTTTGGCAAGCCAGTATCGCAAAGCTTCGGAGGTAATTTTACTTTCCCTCATCACTTGCTCCCTCGGCAAACCTTCACGTAAAACACAGTAAAGGTCAAGCCCGAATCCGAAATATCCCCGACTGTGAGTTCGTTCTTGCTTCAGGACGCGACCGGGCGAAAAAAGTAAAACCGCTCACGGTTCATTGAACCGAAAGCGGTTTTTCACAATCCCGGAACGGGCCGGGATCCCCACGGAATATGTGTATGGCGGATTCCGCGCGACCCGTCCGAAATCTTCCGTATACAGCCGGCCTCAGACTCTCACGTCCAGTCCGACGCCGATGCCTGCCGCGCTCAAAACCTCTTTTTGGAACTGAAAGTCGGCTTCGAGTTTCTGTTGCCCGGTCAGCCCGCCTGCATTCAGGCGGTTCAGCGTTCCGGCAATCACATCGGCGGCTGTGTTGTCGTGTATTACCCGTGTCGCCAAGGATGTCGCTCCCTGCGCGATCGCAGCATAGGCCGTTTCCATGACCGTATCTCCTTGCTCAGGCGAAATGTCGTACTTATCCAGCCTTATCTGCAACAACGGGAAAAACTTTAGGTCACAACGGGTTATTCTTTCGGTTTTTTGCCTGTCTGCTTCACCTTGAAGCGGTAGACTTCGCTGATTTCCTTGGTGTAGTCGGGATAGAACCCCTTGGGCATACCGAGGATAATGCGCGCTCCGCGATTGAAAAGCACCAGGAGTTCGCTGGCTTTTTCGTCAAAGGCCAACCCTTCGATCTCGCCTTGACGTTTGACTTCTGTAAAGGCTTTTTCCAGAGTCACCAGGGCATAGTTGACATCGTTCCTGACGTTGACCCGATACAGGTGATCCGGTGCGTCGTCGTCGGCTTCGCCGTCGTCGGCGGTCACAAACAGAGCACCCTTGTAATAGTAGACGCCCTGTATCCACTGCGGCGAGGGGGCCAGATGCAGCCTGCGCAGGAATCGGCCGTCGTCCAAGCTGTATTCGTACAGGTATCTGTCGCTGTAGCCTTTCAATGGGCCGCTTTCCTTGCCGATAGCCCAGCAGGACATCCACACCGTGCGCTTGTCGCGGTCCACGCAGATGCCCGAGACTTCTTCCTGCCCGGATTCGGGCTCAAACTTGAAAGACCGTTTGAATTTTAATGTTTCCGCGTCATGCACGGCAATCTGTATGTCCTTGCCAACGCCGTCTTCAAACCATTCGGCGCTGACGAATAATTCGCCGTTGAACACGTCGATGTCGCCGATATGGTTGGAGGGGACGGCATAACCCTCGAAGGGGTTTTCTGCGGAGAGCAGAAGTTTGCCCGTCTTGTCATACTTGTAGAGGGTCTTGCTTCCGCTGACGTAGTAGTACTTGTCGTCCACGGCGATGCCCTGCCGTCCCTTGACTTCGAAAGAGTCTTTCAGGGCGTACCTGTACGCGGGCAACAGATCCTTTTTGTCCGGCTGCGCTTGCGCGGCCGATACTGATGTTGCGCCGATGCACAACATCAGAAGCGTAAGACACATGCAAAGCTTTTTCATAACGCACTCCTTGTTTGGATGATTGTCCGGCCTGCGCCGCGGCACTGCGCCGTCGGCGTTTTTTCTCAATGTTTGCCTGAGGGGGAGCCGTCCCCGCATACCCCCGCTGCGGAAGAATACGTTTTACCCCTCACTCCTTAAAGAGCGTTCTGCGCAAGGCCTTGCCTTGACCGGTGCTTTCCTCAATTACCGGGATATTCAGGCATTCCGCGAGCAATGTCAGCGGATGCGCAACAGGGCAGGCGGCGCCGTGCCCGATCTGCACCCGGCATGTGCCGCATTCGCTGACGGCAAGCGTTGCCCCGCTTTCCCCGACTGCCTTGAAAAGGGCGGCGCCGATGCGCATACCTATTTCATAATGTCCCTTTTTCAGTTCATAACTGCCGGACATGCCGCAGCAACCCGCATCCGTATCTTCTATACGCAGTCCGGGGATGCGTTGCAAGACTTCAATGCCCGGCCGGCCTAGGCCGAGCGCCCGCAAATGACAGGGCGCATGGTAGGCGAGCTGTTCCCGCGGAGGCCGCGCATCCGCAAGAGAAAGTTCTTTCCTGTCCAGCACGCCCAGAAAAAACGAGCAGGCTTCGTGGATATCCGCAATGTTGTCGGTAAACTCTTCTTCATCAGGGAAAAGGTCGCGGTATTCGTGGCGAAGCATGAGGGCGCAACTCGGGCAGGGGGTAATGACGGGGATGTCGTGTTTAATCAGGCGGGCCAATGCCCGGCTGTTGGTCAGGGCTCGTTTCCGGGCCGCAGACATCAGGCCGCCGCAGACCAGAGGCAGGCCGCAGCACGCGAAGCCGGCCGGCACAATGACCTCATACCCGGCCTTTTCCAGTAGTCCGATGACGGCAGTACCGACGCGCGGTTCATAATAGTTGACGAAACAACCGGGGAACAGGGCGACTGTGCCCCGGCGTGCCGGGGCGGAGGACGGCCCCGCGGACGCGGCGGCCGCCTGCCCGCCTTTGCGGAGCCTGTCGCGTTCGGCCGAGGGGGCAAAGGCGGGCAGCGGCGCGCGGCGGTCCAGACCGACAAGGTCCAGCAGCCGGCGCGTCATTGCGTTCTGTATGCTGAAGTTCACTACACAGGCCGGGACACGGCGGAGCGCCTTCCCTATGTCGCCCGAGTGTCCGATCAGCAGGTCTCTGAGGACAATTCCGCGCTTGCCGCTGTATGCCGCCCGCGCCAGCATATTGAACGTGGCGACCGGCACTCCGGAGGGACAGGAAATATCGCAATTCTTGCAGTTGGAGCAGTATTCAATGGAGGCGTCGTCGCTGAATCCGGCCAGTCGGAAGCGCTCGTATGCCGGACCCGTCTGCTTCGGCCCCCTGAAGGCAAGCGTTGCTTCGGCAACAGGACAATGTACGGTGCAAACGGCACAGGCCGTGCAATCATCGGGGTTGAGGCGGTGGTGCGGATTCACGACGTAGCTGTTGTTTGATTGCAGGACGACGAAAACTCCATCTATGCCCTGCCTCCGGCAAACCAGCCCGTCGCAAGGGCCACGCCGTTCCCGGATTTTTCCGCCGCGAAGTCATAGCCGCCCAGAGTCCTGCCGGCGAAAAACACATTGAACAACAGAGGGTTACCGGCGGCGTCCACAGCCTGCAAGTCCCTGTTGACGACAACTCCCATGGAAGCGAAACGGTGCCGCGTCCGTCCGAAAAAACGCGCGTCGGACCACAGAGCCTGTTTTTCCGGCGCAGGAACGGGAATGGTGAAGATGCTTTCGAAGGCTTTGCCCGGCGTCGTTGTTATTCCTTTACCGAAGATGCCGCCTGTGGCGATAACGAAAGATTCCGCTCTGAATACGCGTCGCCGACCTTCCCGCTCGGCCGAGAGTTCCAGGCAGCGCCGGCCGTCCGACAGGGCTCTGTTTATCAGGACATTGTCGAACACGGCCGCGCCGGCGCGGCGCAACGCGCGGCGCAACGCGTTCTGCAGGCGTAGACCGGTGACGGCCGGCGGCAGGCAGACCGTTTCCACCAAGGCAATGCCCAAAGCCCGCTCCAGAGCGGCATGCGTCGGCGCGCTGCCGCTTACGCCCAAAAAGGAGGGCAGCAGCGCCGCGTCCGCCGCGCCCGCAGCCTCCGGCAACATCCGCAGCAACCAGGCGCGGCCGTCCTGTGTATCCAGAAAACGGGCCAGATCAAGCATTGTCACATCGCGCCCCCCCGCTTCCGGAAGAAAAGGAGGGAGGGGCAGCAGAGCGGCGGACAAGGTTTTGCCCGCAAAAAGCGGATTCCGCTCCAGACCGCCGAGAACGAAGCGGGGCGAAAAATCCTCCATGCCTTCCACACCTATTACGGCCAGGGATTTCGCGGCGCGCAGGCTTTCCGGGTTCATGGACGGTCCCGTCAGCCAGACCGGCTTCAGCGTCCCGGCCGCCGTAGGCAGCCAGGCGTTGCCGCGTTCCGGTGTTCCGGCCTGGAGCAGGGGCAGGCCGGCGGATGCGGCCGCATCCTTGAGAAAGTTCACGGCCTCAGTCGCAGCCTGCGCTCCCAGCAAAACATAGGGGTGCTCCGGCGCAAGCCGGTCAAAGGCTGCGAAAGGGTCGCCGAGGACGGGTTCGCCGTCTATGTAGCCCAGAATGTCGATGCTCCCGCCGCCTATGGCCGGCGTCCCGGCCCCGAAAGA
>JAITDR010000047.1 GCA_031282465.1 Desulfovibrio sp. | reverse complement strand
GGTTTCCAGAGCTTCGGCCAACATGGCGGGCGTAGCCGAAGCTGCGCCGACCTTGCCGACGACTATGCCGGCCGCGTAATTCGCCAGCAGACACGAGGCAATCAGCGGCAAAGACGCGGCCTCGCCCAGCGCCAGAGCAGCGATCACTGTATCGCCTGCGCCGGTCACGTCGAAGACCTGCCGGGCAACGGTCGGAATGCGCCATACGGGGCCGTCGCCCTCAAACACGGCCATGCCGCGTTCACCCAAGGTAATCACCAGCTTCATGCAGCCGGTCGTTTCCATGATGCGTCTGCCGGCGGCGACGATTTCCCCCGGTGTCCGCACGGGCATGTTCGCGGCGCGTCCGGCTTCCTCGGCGTTTGGAGTGAGCAGGGTCATACCCTTGTACAGATTGATGTCGGCCGGTTTGGGGTCCACAAGCAGAGGAAGTTTCGCTGCTGAGGCCAGATTGCGCAGCCCGTCGGCGGTGCGCGCGCCGAGCAGTCCTTTGCGGTAATCGGAGAGGACGAGGGCGCGGCATTCCGCCGCGTGACAGGCCGTTTCTTTCAGGATTGCGGAGCACTCGACTTCGTCGAAAGCGTCGGACCGCTCGCGGTCGATACGCGCAATCTGCTGCCCGCGGGCGATGATGCGCGTTTTCGTCGTGGTCGGGCGGCCGCCGAAGGTAGCCAGAAAAGCGGTAACGCCCGCGTTTTCCAAAAGCCGCTCCAATTCCCTGCCTTCCGGATCGTCGCCGCGCGCGCCGACCAGTACGGCATCACCGCCCAGAGCGCGGATATTCACAGCCACGTTGCCGGCGCCGCCGGGAAGCAGCCGCTCATTCTCGACCCGCACCACCGGCACCGGTGCCTCGGGTGAAATGCGCGCGGCTTCGCCGCTGAGATAGCGGTCGAGCATCACGTCGCCGACGACCAGCACCCGCTGTCCCGCCATGGCGCGCAGGCCGTCGCGAAGTTCACGCGCGGTCATCGGCTTCTCCCGCCGGGCTGTGCTCCGGGCGTCCCCAGCCCGTGCGGAACGCGGCACCGGACCGCTTTTGTTCGTAGGCGATGTTGTCCGCCGTGCCCTGCGACCTGAGCGTATCAGCCTTTGCCGCCGCTTCGGGAGCAGTCGTCGCCGATGTCTTCTCCTCTTCGGACGTTGCCGTTGCCGATGCGTCCGGCGCGGAGGCATCGCCGGCACCGGAACCCAGCGTCGGCGCAGCGTCCGTTTGCGGCATAGGCCTGTCCGCGCCCTCAGAAGCCTGCGCAGTTCCGCGCTCAAGCGCGCGGTCGGACCGGCCGCTCAGGAGCGGCGCGGAACTGCCGCCCAATGCCGGCTCTCCCCTGCCGGACAACGCAGGATCGTCTCTGCCGCGCAAAGCCGAAACGTCCCGGCCCACAGCGTCGACACGGCCGCTCCCGCTCAGAGCAGGAGCAGATCTGCCGCCGAGAGCCGGTTCGGTGCGCCCCTTCAGAATCGGGTCGTCGCGGCCGCGCAGACCGAGGTCCCGGCTGCCGGCCAGTGCAGGGCCGTCTCTGCCGTCCAGCGCGGGGACGTCGCGCCCGTCCAAAATGCGCGTACTCAGGCGGAGCACCAGCGCTTCCAGTTCTTCTTTGCTGCTGTACGCAAAACTGATGCGTCCCTTCTCTTCTTTGCCGGTGACTTTCACCGGCACGCTGAACAGGGAAGCGATGCGTGTCTGTATATCCATGAGGACCGCACTCTGCGCTCCGGCGCTGCGTTTTCGGACCGCGGGCGCTCCGGAAGACGTCCCGTCCCCGCCCGCCGGGTCACCGGGAGCGTCAGGCGAAGCGGGCGTGTCCTCAGACCCGTCCGTGCCGGCAAGAGTGAAGCTGCCGCTTTCTTTCCAGCGCGCGGCAAGACCTTCGGTTTCGCGCACGGACAGATGCCGGTCGAGAATGAGTGTTTTCAGTTCCTCCCTGGCCGCGGCGTTGTCGATGCCGAGCAACGCCTTGGCGTGACCGGCGCTGAGGGCGCCGGCAGCCAACAGGGCGCGCAGGTTTTCCGGCAGAGTCAGCAGGCGCAGGCTGTTGGCGACGGCCGAGCGACTTTTGCCCAGTTTTTGCGCAATCTCTTCCTGACTCAAAGAAAATTCCTGCCTGAGCGCCTGAAGGCCGAGGGCTTCTTCCAGTGGATTGAGGTCTTCGCGCTGGAGATTTTCTACGAGCGCGGCGATCAGGGTATCCTGTTCGGACAAGGAGCGGATGACGGCCGGAATTTCCGTGAGCCCGGCCAACTTGCAGGCCCGCCAGCGGCGTTCCCCGGCCACGATTTCGTATTTGCCGGGATTCGCCGTCCCCAAAGGCCTGACCAACAGAGGTTGCAAAAGACCTTGGGAGCGAATGGAGGCCGCGAGTTCCTCAAGGCTTTCGGCCGGGAAATCGCGGCGCGGCTGCCGGGGGTTCGGGCTGATGTCGTCCGCGGGCAGAACAACCAATCCTGGAATATCCGCCGCCGACTGCGTATTGCGTATCAAGCCGTCCAAGCCTTTGCCCAGGCCCGTCTGCAGTGTGGCCATATAGTACTCCTTACATTCAGCGCCGTATGCGGGGGCAGGGCAATCAATCCCTGCGCGACGGACGGCGCAACACGACTTCTTTGGCCAGCGCGAGATAGGATTCCGCGCCTTTGGATTTGATATCGTAATGGATAATGGACTTTCCATGGCTGGGCGCTTCGGAAAGACGCACATTGCGCGGCACCACGGTTTCAAAGAGGTGGTCGGGGAAACAGCGGCGCACTTCATTCTTGACCTGACGCGTCAGTTTGTTGCGCATGTCGTACATGGTCAGCACGACGCCCAGCAGCGTCAGGCCGGCATTCAAACGCTTTTTAACCAACTCGAAGGTATGCAGAAGCTTGACGATGCCTTCCAGCGCGAAATATTCGCACTGCAGGGGGATGAGCAACTCCCGCGCGGCGCACAGGGCATTGAGGGTCAGCAGACCCAGAGAGGGCGGGCAGTCGAAGATGATGTACTCATACTCCGGTTCGAGGCGTTTGATGACTTCGGCAAGGTAATACTCCCTCCCGATTTTGTCTACCAGCTCCATTTCTACGGCCACAAGGTCCGTGGTCGACGGCAGGACGGACAGATAGCTGGACCCGACAGGCACCACAGCCTGATCAACCAGTTCCGGCTGGAAAAAACAGGGGTAGAGATTGACTGCGCCGGCGACGACATCCAGGCCGCTCGTAGAGTTGGCCTGCGGGTCGCAGTCCACCAGCAACACTTTTTTTTCCATAATCGCCAGGGAAGCGGCCAAATTGATGGCTGTGGTCGTCTTGCCCACGCCGCCCTTCTGATTGGCTATCACGATGTTTCTGGACACGAAGCGTACCCTCGGCGAAAATGTTCCACGTGAAACAACGGCATCCGGCAACATGCCGTGCGCCGCA
>JAITDR010000046.1 GCA_031282465.1 Desulfovibrio sp. | reverse complement strand
AATTCGCTGATGCCCCGGAATTGCCCATTGAGCAAGCGGGAAAGCTTGGGTTGGGGCAGTCCCATAAGTTCCGCAGCCTGCGTCTGAGTCAAACCACGGGAATCCAGAATGTCCTGTATAGCTGAGGCAAGCTGCGCTTTGACCAGCATTTCAGCGGAATTTTCCATGTCGAGGTCTTCATAAACATTGCCGCTGCTTACAGACATTTCGGTATCATTCATGAGTATTCTCCCCAGCGAGAATTTCCGCCTGCTTGAGCCGCGCTTTAATCAGCTCTATGTCCTGCTTCGGCGCAGCAACGCCGGATGTGGATTTTTTCTGAAAACAGTGCAGCACATACACGGCATCGGCAAAGCGTACGGTATAAACCGCCCGGTAGGTGCCTCCTGAATCATTTTCGACCACTTCCAGGATGCCGGCGGAACCGAACCCGCTTAACGGCTTGGCTTGTGGATGCTTCGCCCCGAGTTGCGCCCGGTATAGAGCATACCCAAAAGTGTCCCGTACTTCTTCCGGCATTTCTCGAAGATCTTTTTTGGAGGAACCGAGCCAGATAAGCGTTTTCATACTTTTTATATCCATTTAGGAATAAACGTCAAGATATTTCTAACTCAGCCGGAAGGGCAAAAACGGATATGACGGCATAAGCGCGTTCAGGGCATCGTAGCTTTTTTGATCCGCTTCAGCCTCTCCCCTGCTCAATATGAGCAGAGGATTATCCGCTCAAGCCGGATGAACCGGACAAATGGGGTCAGATTTTACTCTAACCCTTGATTTTCCTTTGCGTCCCAAGCAATGCAGAACTTCTTCCAGTGTGCCGCGTCGCAGGCAGGATTCAACAAACAGAGTGAGTGCTTCTCTGATGTTTTGTTCCGCGCGCTCAAAAGTTTCGCCCTGCGTGGCGAGGTCAAGGCCGGGGCAGGAAGCTGTCCGGTATTTGGCGGAAGGTTTGAAATGGACTTCCACCGGTATCATATTGACCTGTTCCATATGCGCGTTCTCCGATCAAAGCGTAGCATAGGCACACAGCAAGGACAAGAGACCGTCATGGGAAATCATCGCATCGAACAAGCCCGCCCGGAACATATCCCGGCCGTCGCCGCGCGCATGCGCGAAGCCGACCGGCGCGAAGTGTGGGCCTACCGCCGGCACACGCCGGAAGAAGCCCTGCGCTTCAGCCTGTCCCGCTCCCTCTTCGCCCGCACCGCCGTCGTCAACGGCCGCCCCGCCCTTATGTGGGGCGTCGGCGTGCCTACGCTGCTCGGTTCCGTGGGCAGCCCCTGGCTCCTGGCGACGGACGCCGTGTATGAGGTGGTTCTCCCGTTCCTGAAATACAGCCGCGTTGCCGTCCGCCACATGCAAAGCCTGTTTCCGCGCCTGGAAAACCACGTCCATGCGGACAACGCCCTCTCCATCCGCTGGCTGCAATGGTGCGGGTTCACCCTTGACGATGCGCCCGTGGAATTCAACGGCGAAAACTTTTACCTGTTCTGGAGGAATGCCGATGTGTGAACCGTCGACCATCGCAATGCTGGCCGTGACGGCCATATCCACGGCCGTATCCATGTACGGCCAAAAAGTCGCCGCCGACAAACAGGAGTCCGCGCAAAAAGCGGCCGCGGCCTACAACGCCCAAATCGCGGAAAACGAAGCCGCTACGCAGGAACAGCTCGCCCGCGCCGAAACCGCCGCCGGCATCGCGGAACGCGAACGGCAACAACGCGACGCCGCCCGCAAAATGGCCGACATGCGCGCAACTATGGGCGCGTCCGGTTTCACTCTGGACTCCGGCGCCAACCTTTCCCTGCTGGCCGAAGCCGCCGCCGAACACCAGCACGACTCCCAAAGCATCATGAACGATGCGCAGCAGCGCGCCTGGAAGCACCAGGTCGCGCAGACCGACGCGCTGAACAAGCGCAACGCCGCGCTGTACCAAGGCGAGCAGGCCGGCAACGACGGCGGGGCGACGGCGCTCGGCATGGCAGGCTCCCTGCTCGGCGGCATCGCTTCCGGTATCGGACGGTATGCCGGGGCAAGCGGGACGCGCTCCCCGGCAAACACAAACGCGGCCGCGCTCCCCGGCGCGTTCAGAACCCCGTCCCTGAAATTCTCATGGAATCCGTGAGGCTGAGTCCCTCCGCCGAGACCTGCGCAGCGTTTCCGCGCAATACCGCAGAAAGCCTTTTTTTGCCGCCGGCCGCAAAAAAACAGTCTGGACAAAAGCGGCATAAATTGCTATACATGGACGTAATATAGGGTGAAATTTAATCAAAATACATATAAGGCAAGACAATGACTACAATAACTTTCGATACGCTCAGCTATTTTGAGAAGCTGACTTCGGCAGGGATGCCTGAACCGTTGGCAAAGGTTCAAGCCGATGCACTTCGGGAAGTTATCGAAAGCAAATTCGCCAATGATGATAAAAATTTGGCGACAAAAGCTGATATAAACGCGTTAAAAGCTGCTATGGCCGAACAAAAACATGAACTTCTTAAATGGATGTTGGGAATTGCATTGGCGCAAATCGGCATAATGTCGGCAATTCTGCGCGCTCTCAGCGTAATAAAATAAAAGATTGCGTTATCGAAATATTGCTTTGAGAACGGCAAACGTCCCCATGCCCAAAAACAGCATTGCCAGAGAGCCGCAAACATGCAGGGCAACGGCGGCCATGGCCGACATGATGCGTTGCTCCTGTAAGAGCAAGCCTACTTGCACAGTAAATGTGGAAAATGTCGTCAATCCGCCGAGAAATCCGGTAATCATCAGCAGACGCAATTCCGGCCCCAAGCCGGGGAGAGCGGTAAATACGCCCATCACAAGACCGGCGCAATACCCGCCGAGAAGATTGGCCGTCAACGTACCGAGAGGAACGGGCACGGAAACCGCATTCAGCATCAGCTCAAGCGCCCATCGCAAAACAGCTCCGACGGATGCCCCTACGCTGATATAGACAATGGATTGGATTATATGGTCCTCCTCGAGAACGCGGGCCGGGGCTGTTGCCCCTTGAGCGACCATCGTAACGCGCCGTGGAACACTTTACAATAATAGATTTTTGCAGACTTCGGCGCAAATCTTCCGCTACAAATCCGCCGGCTCGAAATCTCCTTGTAAAACCGTTCACGCTGCCCGCTCTCGCTTCCCCTTCCATGCCGCATAACGCTGGTAAGGAATAAGCAACAGAAACAACGGCACGGAATACATCGCCGCAACCAGCACTTCCGGCAACGCGAAAAGCTGCGCCGACAAAACAAGCATAAGACCGTTGTTGGGCGTGCCCATGCTCACAACATAGGCCGTACTTCGGGCGACATCCCTGCCCCGCCCCGCAAGCATGCCCGTGCCCAGAAAAACGGCCGCCAACAAAAACGCCCCGCCCGACGCTTCCGCCACCATAAAAGGATTGGCCCGCAACGGCTCGGAAAACCGCGAGAAAATCACGAACATGCTGCAGGCTATGGACGATACCGAAATCACATAACGCCTGCGCAACACCCCCGCCGCCAACCCCGGCGCACCGCCCCACATCACCTTCGCAACGACGAACGGCACAAAAATATACAACGCCAGCGC
>JAITDR010000022.1 GCA_031282465.1 Desulfovibrio sp. | reverse complement strand
TGGCCAGGAAGGAGCTTTTGGCACGGGAAGCTTCCACTGCCAGCCGTGTTTGGTTTTGCAAGTCTTCGGTGCGTTGCCGGACCATCTCCTGCAGCATGCTTTCATTCTGCCTGTGCAGTGCAATTTTTTTTCTGTGGCTGTAAATTTTCAGTATGATAAAAGTAGCCATGGCAAGCAGGAGGGCGGCGGATGCTCCCGCAAGATACCGAATCCGCCGTCTTGCGCCTGCATCGTCGACGTCGCCCACGCGGATCCAGCGGCTCTGTACAGCGGCTTTTTCGGACGGTGAGATCGCCGTAAGCGCCTTGTCCAGAATGTCGCGCAACTCCGGCAAGTCGGTCCGCACGCCCATACAGAAACCGTTGTTGTTGTCCGAGGCAAAGGTGATGTAGTTCAGGTTGGACAAGCCCAGATTCCGGATTGCGTACAAAACGGTAGGCAGATAGCCGAGCATGGCTGTCTCCCTGCCGTCCGCAACCGCCAGGAGCGCCTCCTCCTCCGACGCATACAGACTGAGGCCGGCCTGAAGGGTGGAAAAGGCAAATTGCGCGTTGGAGGTGTTCCCCTGCACCGCGACGGGTTGTCCGCGAAAATCGTCGACGCTTTTGACGGGGCTGTCTTCCCTCACCACCAGAGCCAGCTTGTATTCATAGTAACGCCGTGTGAGCAGGAATTTCTTTTCCCGTTCGGCAGTCCAGCCCAAGGTGGGAAGCAGGTCGAGTTCACCGGTCGTCACTTTTTCCTGCGCCTCGGCGTAGGGAACATCCACGGCAGGCACGAAGCGGAGGCCGGTTTTTTCACGGATCAAGGCCAGGTAGTCCGGTGCGATGCCGGTGTAATCACCCCGACTGTCCAAGAATTCAAAGGGGGCGAAGTTCGGATCGATGCCTACGCGGATAACAGGGTGTTTGCGGATGAATTCATTTTCGGCTTCCGTCAGGATCAGGACGGAACTCTGCGTAACGGCCCCGGCAGACAGAAGGGGCAGCAGCAGGGCGGCAATGAAAAAGCGCATTACCTGCCGCGCGCGGCTTCTTCCGTCTGCATGCGGCGTGATGCAGACGCCGTCCGCATTGCTGCTGCGGCGTCGGGGGGTAGGGAGATCTTTGCGTTTCACGCTTGTCCGCTCCTGTTGTGCCGCTCTGTCCGGTTCGCCGGCATTTGCTTTATCAAAAAATTACCGGCTTCAGAACGCGACGACGGCGATGCCGGCCGCATCTGCCTCGGCGAGGGCCGCCTCACGGTCGAAAAACAGCGTCCCCCGCGCATCAAAGGCAAGACAAGCGTACCTGTAACGAGCCATTATCTCAAGTGTGCCCGCGCCTACGGAGGGCAAATCCATACGTTTGTCCTGTCCGGGCTTCAACACCTTGACCGCCGTGCAGCCCGCTCCTCCCAGCTCACCGCCCCGAATCAGCGCCGCGTCCGTGCCTTCAACGGCCTCAACCGCCACAACGATGCCCCGGCGCACTGCCACACATTGTCCGATGTCCATAGCGCCGATGTTTTCGGCGATTGTGATTCCGAATTCCATGTCCTTGCGGGTGTATGCATCGGGCTGAATTTTGCCGAGTACGCCGGGAGAGCAGCGCAGTCCCGGCACCAGATCGTCCGGGCGCACCACGTTGAACCCTTCACCCTGCAGGATATCGGCCACGGCGCGGAGCAGGGCGTCGTCTCCCTTGCCCGCCAATTTGATAATCAGACCGGCAGCGCGAAAGTCCGGCCTGATGTCCAGCGCCTTGACCTTGCTTACGGCCCCTGCCATGCACAGGCGACCGACCTTGCGGCTCTTGAAAAACTTGATGAGCTTGTTCAACTGCCCGACGGGCAGCATGACGAAATCTTCGGTGAACTCGGCCAGAGCAGGGTCCGCGTTGCCGGCGATCCCGCAGATGACGACGCCGAGCCCGCGCTCCGCGGCGCCTCGCGCGACCAAGAACGGAAACTGTCCGGAACCGGCAATGATCCCGATGCGCTCTTCCGCGTCCGCAACGGCCGGCGCATTAGGCATCGCGCGCTTCCGCCGCGCGCACGGCATGGAGTACTCCGCGCTCACTTTCACGAATAAAAGTAATAATTTCCATGACTTCAATAACTTCCGCAAATTCCGCCGTTGCTTGCTCCAGAGCTTCCCGGCGCGGCATGCCGGAAAGCCAGATAAGGCGGAAGGCCGAGCGCACGGCCGTAATCACCGCAGGAGCCGGCCGCATACGGCGCAGGCCGACCAGATTCGGCCCCTGTATGCCGCCGCGCACACCCACGGCCGTCATGTACGGAGGCAGGTCCTGAGCTATACCCGTCATGCCGCCTACAAAGGAATGTCTGCCCAGGCGCGAAAACTGATGCACGGCCGACAGCCCGCCCAGAACGGCATGATCCGCAATCCGGACATGCCCGGCCAGCGTGGCGTTGTTGGACATGACGATATTGTCGCCCAAAATGCAGTCATGCGCCACATGACAGTATGCCATAATCAGGTTGTTGCTGCCGATGCGCGTTACTCCGCCGCCCCCGTCCGTGCCCCTGTGAACGGTGCAGAACTCGCGGAAGTTGTTGTTGTCCCCGATTTCCAGGTACGATACCTCGCCCTTGAATTTGAGATCCTGCGGGATTCCGCCGACAAACGCATATGAATGCACGATGTTGCCGCTGCCCATGCGCGTATGCCTGCCCACGGAGGCAAAGGCCCGGATTTCGCAGTCGTTGCCGATGCGCACATCGTCTTCGACAACGGCACTGGGACCGATGACGACCCGTTCCCCGATTTCCGCCGTATCCGAGACAAAAGCCGAGGGATGGATCGCGGCGCTCACGCCGTCTCCCCCCGCGGCATGACGGCGGCCGTAAGCACGGCTTCGGCAGCCGGAATCCCGCCCACCGAGGCAATGCCTCTCATTTTCCAGAGTCGCATTTTTTGTTTCAGCAATTCACATTCGAGATCCAGGCGGTCACCGGGGATCACCGGCTTTCTGAAGCGTACTCCTTCAATGCCCGCAAACAGAAAGACACTGTCTCTGCGGGCATCCGCCTGCAATCCGTGCAGAATCAGAAGAGCCCCCGCCTGAGCCAGCGCTTCGACAATCAGCACGCCGGGCATAAGCGGCAGCCCTGGAAAATGTCCCTGAAAAAACGGCTCGTTGATGCTGACGTTCTTGTAGGCCGACACCTTGTGCGGGTATGTCATGCTCACGACCCTGTCCACCATCAGGAAAGGATAGCGGTGTGGAAGAAACTTCATAATATCGTTGATGGCTAGGGCGCCGCAGGCGGCGTCCGGGCTTGCGCTTTCCGTCATGCGTCCTCTTTGCCGGCATCGACGCCGGTCTTGTGCTTGCGTGCTGCCGGGAACGTGCCCCTAATGGGCCCTCAATCCGCTCCGGGCGACGCCCTGTCGCGCCTTTCAATCCGTCCGGGGGACTTTGCCCCCCGCAACCCCCTCAGTCCGCTCCGGGCAACGCCCTGTCGCGTCCTGCAACAGCCGTTTGACGTCGGCCAGTTCTTTTTCCAAACGCCGCACCTGCCTGTGCAGTTCCGGCAACCGGGGCAACAGGGAGATGACGCGCATAAAGGTGCCGCGGTCCATAAAAGGCGATCCTCCGCCTCTGGCGCCGGCGGGAATATCGGAGGGCACTCCGGACTGCGGCCCGATGGTCACGTCGTCGCCGATATGTATATGCCCGGCGATGCCCGCCTGACCGGCCACGGTCACGCGGTCGCCGACCTTGACGCTGCCCGCAATGCCCACCTGGGAGATGAGGAGACATTGTTCACCGATGCGCACATTGTGGCCGATCTGTACAAGGTTGTCCAGTTTGCTGTCCGCGCCTATGCTTGTTGCCCCGAGCGTGGCTCGGTCTACGCAGGAGTTCGCGCCTACGTCGACGCCGTCCGCCAGACGCACGGCGCCGATCTGGGGGATAGTCTGCATTTTTTCCCCTGCACGCACAAAACCGAAACCGTCCGAGCCGATGACCGCGCCGGGGCGAAGCACGCACCGTTCTCCCATTTCCGTGCCGGACAAAACCACCGCGTTGGGATACAGCACACAGCCGTCGCCGATGCCGCAATCTTCGCCCACATACGCGCCGGGAAAGATTTCGCAGCCGGCGCCGATGCGGGAGCGCGCGCCGATGTAGGCATGGGGGTATACCGTGCAGCCTGCGCCGAGACGGGCTTCGGGATGAATGACGGCAGCCGGGCTTATGCCCGTAAAACCGCTCTCCCTGCGCGTGAACAGTGAAGCAACGCGGGCGAAGTCATGATAGGGCGTTGCGCTGACCAATGCACAGCCTGCTTCGGCGGCGTATTCCTGCGCCACAATGACGGCACAGGCGCGGGTTGCACCCAAAAGATGCCTGTAACGGGGATTGGCCAGAAAGCTGACCTCCGTTTCCGAAGCGTCTTCCAAAGTGTTCAGCCCGGTGAATTCACGGTCTTCGCCGACCAGGGTGAGGCCGAAGGCCGAGGCGAGTTCCGATAGGCGCATGCTCATGTCGGGCGTACTTGGGTCAACGGCCTTGAGACTGTTGCTGCGGATTGGCGGCATTACCTCCGGCAGCGCCGCGCTGCGGTGCGGCAGGGACCGTCGCGTTGCGGGCAGGCGGGGCGGCGTTTTGCGGCGGGCCGCTTTTCAGCAGGTCATCCTTGATTTTTTTGAATACGGCATTGCTTTCCGCCAGCATGTCGTCGGTAATGTCCAAGGCGGGGTCATAGTAGACGATGTCGGCTATGTCCATGATCACGGTATAGCCTTTGGCCTCGGCCAGATTTTTTGCCGCCCGGCTGATGACTTCGTCGATGTCCCGGCGGACGCGTTGCTCGTCCGCCTGCAGCAACCGCATGAAAGCCTGGGCTCTTTCGCCGTATTCACGCTGTTCCTTGGCGAAATCCTCCTGTTGCTTGACCGTGGGTTTTTTGCTCTGGAAGTCGGATGCTTTCTTTTCCAGACGCAGACGATCTTTTTCCAGAGCGTTTTTTTGTTCGCCGAACTTGCCGTCCAGGGCCGTCCTGGCCTCCTGCAGGGCGTCGCACTCAGCGGCGGTTTTTTGCAGGTTGAAAACGGCTATTTTGATGTCCGCAGCCGCCGCGTTCAGGGAGGCGGACAGAAAAAAACAGGCTGCAAGACACGCGATGTAACGCATAAC
>JAITDR010000260.1 GCA_031282465.1 Desulfovibrio sp. | reverse complement strand
GTGGGACAGGTGGTGCTCCGGGAAAAACAAGGGCGGAAGGGGAATTTTTTCCGCGCCCGGCCCGCAAAGCGCGCGCAATTCCTTTTCCAGCATGGAGCGCATGAACAGTTTTTCCTTGATCCATACGGACATGGACGCGACAAAGCTCGCCGGGCCGCGCGGCGCGAAGGCATGGTAGGTTTCCAGCAGGCGCTCGAATTTGAGGAAGGGCTTTTCGTAAAACACGATGCTGTCGAGATCGGCCAAAGACAGGCCCTCTTCGTCAAGCAGAAAGCGCATGGCTCCCGCGGGAAAGGAGGGGTCGTGCTTTTTGCGGGAAAAGCGCTCCTCCTGCGCCGCCCCGGCTATGTGCCCGCCGCGGAGCAGCACGGCGGCGCTGTCGTGGTACCAGGCGGATATGCCGAGGATATACAAAGGCGTCTGCGCGTCGTCCATGTGCAGGTATCCCTAAAAAAGCGTGTAGATGAACGGCGCGACGACTGTGCCGCTCGCAAACAGGATGATTGCCCCGAAAAACAGCAGCAGCGCGATCAGGGGCAGGAGCCAGTATTTTTTGCGTACCCGCAAAAAGAGCAGCAGCTCGGAGAGAAAATTCATTAAAATTTCCTTGGTGGTTTGCAACCTCTCCCTTCGGGGAGATTCTCCGTTGATTCCCGGCAAGCCGGGAATACTCTTTCGGCAACCTCTTCCTTAAAAAAGAGTTTCCATGTCTTGTGCCGTATAGCGGTGTTCCCGCACGATAAAGGCCGAACCGTTTCCTTTGCCGTAGGCTTTCAGGCGCAGGCTGTCCTTGCCGAGCATCCTGCGGACCAGGCCGACGGGCAGGACCAGCACGACATAGATAAGCCCGAAAATCATCCTTGAACTTACCTGACTCAAATAATAGGCCAGAGCGAACCATAATCTCGCCGGTACGGTCAGCAGCTTCGGGAAAAGCATGGCGAACAGGGTGAAGCCCATGAGTACATGGAGCAGGAATGTTTCTCCGGTAAAAAACCAGACAAGCAGGAGCAGAAAAATCAGGGCAAGAGCGGTATCCCTCTGCTGCACCGGTCCGATATCCGTGTTGCGCATGCCGTCCTCCCGTTGCCTGCTCAGGGCGCAAGCCCGGCGTCTATGGCGTCGAAGACCAGCTTGTTGCCTTCGGCGTTGAAATGCACATCGCCCTGGATGTAGTAGCGTTGCACGGCGGGGCGCAGGCCGAGTTGCCCGACTTGCTCAAAGAACAGCCTGTTGGCGTCGATGAAGCCGACGCAGTGTTCACGGGCGCAAAAGTCCCGCCACAGCGTCATGCCGAGATGGTCGGGCTTGTCGTGCGCAAGCTGGTCCGGCCAGGGATAGACGACTACGGTCATGGGTATATTGTGTTCGTCCAGCAGCCGTTTGAGTTTGCCCATGGACTCCAGGGCCTGGGCTATGCCGCCCGCGACGCCTGCCGTGCCGTGGCCGTCGGCTTCCGGGTCATAGGTCCAGGCCGACCGCGGGTAGACTATGTCGATTCCCGGCGTGTCTTTTTTTGGAAAAAAATATTTCCGCAGGCGTTTGACCAGAAAATTTGTCAAGCGAAACGACTCGTTCAAGGTGTCACGGATTCTGTAGACCATTTTTCGTGCATCACCGACGGTTTTATCTTTGCGTTCAGGCTGATTCACTTTTGCAACAACATTGCCGGTACGCGGATCAAGCATATACGCCGCCGCTTCATCAGTGATATCGGAAATGTCGGGCAGGACGACAACGTGCTTGAAGGTAAACCCGTCGTCGAGTAGAAACCGCACTTTTCGATAACAGATAGTCGGACTGTAAGTGGAAACGCCGAGATTGGCCACGGAAATTTCAGGATGTTTCTGCGCGTATCTACCGACGAAGCTGTCTTCATACGAACTGCCGACGCCTTCCGTAAAGGAGTCGCCGATAAAGGCCAGATCGTAGATCTTGCGCGGCGTCTCGTCTCTGTCGGCGCAGGATATCCTGAAGCCGAAACGGTTGGTACACATCCGCGTAGGACCGTTGCCCCAGTCGAACCAGCCGTCGACATCGGGCATGAGGTCGTGGTGGTAAATCGGGTGGGTGACGATGGTCGCCGTCCTGCCGTTGCGTATTCCTTCAATCTTGAAATATTCCGGCCCCATGCCGAGCTTTGTCAGGACAAAGTCCGCACCCAGGATCAGCACGGCGGCAACCGCAAGGGAAATGCTTACGGATTTCACTGTTCTCAGCATGGTGTGTACTATCCGCCGGTTTCGCACATGCACGCTACAGCGCGGGCATGGGCGGGAGCTCGGAAAGCTGCTTCAGCAGAGTGTACCGCTCGAGGTATTCCCGCTCTATCGCTTTGCGCAGGACCTGGGACTTTTCCGGGTCGGAAACGGCAAGCCGGGCATAGCGGTTTTCGCCGGACAGGAAATTCTGCAGGGTGCCGTCCGGGTGTTTGTATTCCAGCACAAGCGGATTTTTGCCCTCGGCGGCGCGTTGCGGGTTGAAACGATACAGGGGCCAATAGCCGGATTCGACGGCGAGGCGGCTTTCTTCCATCACCTTGGACATCCCTTTGCGTATGCCGTGGTTGATGCAGGGGGCGTAGGCGATGACCAGGGAAGGCCCTTTATAGGCTTCGGCTTCGCGCAGGGCTTTCAACGTCTGGTTCTTGTCCGCGCCCATGGCGACCGAGGCCACATAGACAAA
>JAITDR010000181.1 GCA_031282465.1 Desulfovibrio sp. | reverse complement strand
AGGCAGGCGTTCAGCGCCTTTCGGATGTCGGGAGGCATTTTCGCCTCGTCCACATCCGCATGGCAGACTTGACCTTCGGCGTGGACTCCGGCATCGGTGCGGCCCGCCCCGTGTACGCGTACAGACCTGCCTGCGATGCGCGCAAAAGCGGCTTCCAGACATGCCTGTATACTCGGAACAAATCGCGCTCCCCCGGATTGGATCTGCCAGCCTGCGTAGGCCGTGCCTTCAAAGGCGACGATAAGTTTGAGCCGCTGCATTATTGCAGGGGCAACTGCATCCGCGCCAGAGCCTCGGTAAGCTGGGCGGCCACCTGGGGTCTGACGTAGGTCAGGATTTCGCCGGCCTGACGTCCGCGCATGACCGCCAGAACCTTGACGGACACCTTTTGATCCAGGGTCTCCAGGACGGCTGCGGCCTGCTTGGCTTTCATGTTCGACAACATATCCACCAGATGGCGGAACTTGGCATCCTGGGTGCCTTCGGCGTCCTTGATCATCTCGCTGAGGCGGTTTTCCAGAATTTGCATGCGTTCCAGACGGGAATTCAGTTCACCTTCCAGCACGCGCAGTTCCTGTTCTTTTCTGGCAAGGTCTTCCTGCCGCTTTGCCACGGCATTTTTAAGGTCGGGTTGCAGGGCGGTCGGGGCGGGACCGCTTGCGCCGCCGGGGGACTCTATGGGCGGCAGGGAACGGGCGGACTCCGGTGTTTGCGGGACGGGAGCGATGATGCCGGGCGCCGCGGCCGGCGCGTCCACATGCGACCTTACGCCGGGTGTGGTGCCGTAAATGCCGGTATCCGGCAAAGTGGCTTCCACGGCGGGCGGCGATGCGGCCGGTCCGCCCGCAACAGCCGCTGAAGCGAGAGCAGGCGAGCCTGCGCCGTACAACACAGGGAAGGAAGATCCGGGATCAAGAAGGATAAGGCCGACGACGACGAACTTCAGAGCGAAGGTGACGATTAAAAGCCTGCAGAGTTTAGACGGCGGCATGTTTATAGCGTAGGGTGGCCGTTTCATCATCGCGTAACTGGTCTTGTTTTCGTTCCGTTACCTTGTGCCGGTCGGCCTGTTTTTCTTCAAGTCTGTCCAACCGTTGTCGTTCAACAGCTTTTTCCGCCAACTGACCGCGCCGGATGTCCACATGGTCTTCCGCTGCAATCAGCGCAGCAGCGCAGTCTTCCAGATCACGGGACAGGGCGGCGGTGTATTCAAGCGTAAGGGAACGCTCGGCAAAGTCCAGAAGGTCGGGCCGGCTCAGTTTCAACCGAAGCCCGTGCAGTTCCTGTTCCATCGCGTCCCTGCGGGCCAGGATGCGGTCTCGTTCCATGATCGCCTCGGCCAGACGCTGCATGGCTTGTTCTTCGAGCTGCCTGCGGTAGCGCCGCACCTGCTCAAGTCTGAAACGGAAAGGGGCCATAGCGCATCCTGTCGGAAAACCGTCTGTACGCTGCTCTACCAGCAATTGCCGTGCCAAAGCGGAATCAGCGCCGGCGCATGTCGGAAGCTATGTCCCGCAGACGGGCTATACGTTCGGCGACGGGCGGGTGCGTGGAGAAAAGGGACGCCATGCGCGATGCTGTAAAGGGGTTGACGATGAACATGTGAGCCGTGGAAGGGTTGCCTGCGCGCATGGGTATACTGCGGGAGACGCTGTCCAATTTGCCGAGCGCGGAAGCCAGGGCCAGGGGCTTGCCGCTGAACTCCGCTCCTCCCTCGTCGGCCAGGTACTCGCGGGAGCGGGAAATGGCAAATTGAATGAGCGAGGCGGCAAGAGGGGCAAGAAAGGCCAGCAGCAGAGCCGCTGCGGCATTGCCTCCCCCGCCTTCCTCGTTGTTGCGGCCGCCGCCGAAGATAACGGTAAACTGCATGATGTTGGCGATGGTCACAATGGCCGAAGCCAGCACAGCGGCCGTACACTGGATCAGGATATCCCTGTGCGCGATGTGGGCAGTTTCATGCGCCAGCACGCCGCGCAGCTCGTCCTGATCCAGAAGGCGCAATATGCCGCTCGTCACGGCCACGGCCGCGTTGCTCGGGTTGCGTCCGGTGGCGAAGGCGTTGGGGGCGTCCTGGGGGATGAGATAGACCCGCGGCTTGGGAATGCGTGCGGCGTGCGCCAATTCTTCGACGATTTCGTGCAACATGGGGGCTTCGGTCGCGGACAGCTCCCTGGCTTTGTACATTTTGAGGACGATTTTGTCCGAATACCAGTAACTGCCCAGGTTCATGAACAGAGCAAGCCCAAGAGCGATGAGAAGTCCGCCGCGTCCGCCGAAATACTGTCCTACGGCAAGAATGATCGCGGTCAGAAGTCCGAGAAGCAGAAAGGTTTTGAATTGACTGGTCACGACGACTCCTTAACCTGAATTCCTTGTGTCGGAAAACACGGCAACAAGCTCTCGGCTTTTGCGCCGCCGCGAGCGTGCGCCTGCGGAAAAGTGCGATTTTCCGGCAACTGTCCGGAAAAAATAACTCATACAACGGTATCGGCCGTTGTTGCAGAAGCAATTACAAAACGTCGGTCGCCCCTGTTGCGTCAGGGCACCGAAAACCGCAACCCGTTCAGCTTGTCTTTTTTATGTGACGGAGGGCGGCGATGGTAGCGAAAAGACCGAGAAAGAAGAAAAAGGAGTCCATAACTTCTGCTCCTTTGCCGGACAGTGTCCGGCGCTGTCGATACATGGACCTTGCGGCCGGGGTATGCTCCGGCACTTTATGCCCTTGGCCGGGCCGATGTCGCAGCATATACCGTTCTTATCGGCAGGCACAACAAAAGCCGCAGGCCGGACACGGTAAAGCGCATCGTTTTTTTTGGCGTTGCCTGTTCAAAGCTGCGGCATATTATGCCAGATCACGTCGTTGTGTAATCAGGTTTTCTATATCCATGCGCCCAAGGTTTCGTTCGTGCGCCATGCGGATGTGTCCCACCTGATTCGGTTTCATTTTGCGTCCGTACCATTCATAGGAGGCAACGGCCGTAGCGTCCGCAGCAACGGGGTCGGCGGAAGCGATGACCTCGCCGGGGGTGATCACCTTGCCGGGGCCTCCCGGACCGCCGGTCGTGAGAACGCGGGTGGCGTCGATCACGGCCAGGGTAGGCTTGATTTTTTTGTTCATGTCCACAATGGAGGTATCCAGGTTATAGCGAGAGTGCATGATACGGCGGTCGAAAATCAATCCCATCTGCCCCTTGAGAGACAGACTGACGCCGGCACCGCTGTGGCTTTTAGCCACCGGGCAGGCGATGAGCACGTCCGCGGCCAGTACATCGCGCATAAAGGCGTTTTCGCGCATTTCAGCGGCGTCCGGAATGGATTCCGTCATATAGTATCCCGCGCTCATCAGGTGATGGCAGATATTTTTTTCCACGCTGTCGCAGGCCGGGCGGATACCGGAGAGATCCAGGGACTGTTCGGGATTCTGGAGGGAATGGTCAAGAATACGTACCTGCGAGGCGCCGGCTTCCTTGCACATGATCAGGAGCTCACGCACCACTTCGGGGTGGGTGTTGCTCGCGCTGTCCACATCTCTGGCAAAGCTCATGTTGGGCTTGATGACTACCTTGTGGCCCGGCTTGACGAAGCGCCCCATGCCGCCGAGCATTTCCACGGCCGCTCTGGTCGCGGCTGCCGCTTTGCCTTTGACCACGGCTACATCAGGTGACGCGTCGGCAAGGGCCGGAGCGGCGGAAAGCAACGGGGAGCCGGCCGTCAGCAAGAGCAGTCCCTGCGCCTGCCGTTTCAAAAAGGTGCGTCTGTCCATGTACTTCTCCTGTCTGTGCCCTGTGCGGATGCGCATGGTCGTCGTGCGTTTTTTTGTCCTTGTACGGTACGGGGTGCACAGCGCGTTTGTGGATGGAAAATATCACATGAGGCGCATATGTTAAAGCAAAAAATCTGCGGACCCGGGACGGGTGCAGGCCGGCTTGACAGGTCCTTTACGGCAAAAGGAGGGTTCATCCGGCAAAAGCGGACTTGGCCTCATGAACGGCCGATATCCTGAGTTTGAAGAAATTTTTATCCCTGAAGCTATGGGCTTGGCGTTTCATCATCTTGATTCTATTATTTTTTCCCGTCAGAGCGCCTCGGCCATGCGCGCAAGTTCCATCACCTGCGCCTGTTCGTGCAACCAAACGACCAGTTCTTGCCGGTTTTGGTAGTGGTAGGCCTCCAGTTCCGCCAGCGCCGCGTCCACGCCGTCCATGTCATACGCGGCGCAGGCCGTCTTGAGCCTCGCGAGTGTTTCGGTGTCGGGCGCTTCCTTGAGCGGCTTTTCGTCCCGGCCTGCTTTCGCCGGCAGTGCCGAGAGATCAGCCAGCAGACGTTCCAACGTCTCAACACATTCGGCGTTATGCGCCGCGATGAATGCGAAATCGCCGTTCATCGCCGCCTCCTCCAGTTTTTCCGCCTTCCGGCCGGCCGTCGTCGCGCCGATACCCAGGCTGCTGCCCTTGATTCCATGTATGACGACGGCATAGTCGCCGAGCTTCTCTCCGGAAACAGCGCGCGCCTGTTCCAGAAGGTCGGGCGTATGCCGCACCCAGGATTCCAGCGCGCGCAGATATGCGTCGGCATCGCCGGAGAAGCGTTTCAGGGCGTCTTCAACATCCAGGCCGGGAATGCCCGCTTTTTGTAACAGCGACAAAGGCTCGTTTTTTTTCTCCGCCCGTTCGTCGCTCCTTTCCAAAGCGCGGCGTTCAGTTTGTGTCTCATCCCGGATGAAACGCTGGAGAACCGCGTCCAGTTGCCACATATCGAGGGGCTTGGCGAGAAAAGCCTGAAAGCCGTTTTCCAGAAAGCGTTGCTCATTGCCGACGATGACATTGGCCGTGAGCGCGACGACGGGCACGGAGCGGGCGTATTCCGTACCGACGGCGCGGATGCCGCGCAACGATTCGATGCCGTCCATGCCCGGCATCATGTGATCCATGAAGATGAGGTCGTAGCGAATCCGTGCCTTCCGCACGCTGTCGATTGCCTGCCTGCCGCCGGTTACGCAATCGACGCGCATTCGGTAGCGTCGCATCATGCCTGCGGCGACTTCCAGATTGCTTTCAACATCGTCGACCACCAGCACGGCGGCGTGGC
>JAITDR010000149.1 GCA_031282465.1 Desulfovibrio sp. | reverse complement strand
ACATCCCCGCAAAGCACCAGAAGCATGGACTGGGGTTGATACAGCCTGTCTATATAGGCGCGAATCTTCTCCGCGCTCAGGGCGCGCACCGTCGATTCGAAGCCGATGATCGGCCGTTCGTAGGGCGTGCCCCGCAGGGCGTCCTGTTGCGTCATGCGGAACAGGCGCCGGCCGGGGTCGTCTTCGCCGCGCTTGAGTTCCGCAATGACCACGTCTTTTTCCGCCTCAAGTTCCGCTGGGTCCAGAGAGGGATGGAAGGCCATATCCCGGAGCACGTCCAGTCCGGTTTTCCAGTGTTCGCGGGTCATATCCACGAGGTAGACCGTATAATCGAAGCTGGTGGCTGCGTTGAGATAGCCGCCCGCTTTTTCCACGTCCGCGGCGGCCTGCCCGCGCGGGCGCTTTTCCGTGCCCTTGAACACCATATGTTCCAGCATGTGGCTGATGCCCGCCTCCTCAGGTTGTTCGTAGGCCGAGCCGGCATGCACGTAGAGGCGCATGGACACCAGGGGGAAACGTCGATCCGGCAGTACCAGCACCGTCAGACCGTTCGCCAGACGGCGCACAGGGTGTGTCCCTTCGGAGAAAACGTCCTCCGCAGGGCCTTCCGCTCCCGCCGCGGGCACGGCAGGACGCGCCTCGTCCTGAAGGGCCGGCTGCCGTGCCGCCGTCGGAATCACCGTACATACGGTCATAAGCAACCCCGCTGCAAGATGGATGAATAAACGCATAACCGCTCCGTCGGATATCGGGCGCATCGGGCTTTCCCGGCGCGCTCCGGGTATTATGCGGGGGCGCAGCCCTCCGCTTGTACGCATGGCTGTCGGTCGCTTGCCGCGCCTGTTCGGGACAAGGTCGGACATCGCTCCGAAAGTCCGGTTTTCATCAAGCGCAACCCCGTCGGGTCCGTTGTGAAGCCCACTCCGGCAAGGGCGTGTACGCACAGTGCCAAGGGCGACACATAGCCGCCGCTGCTCCAGTCCAGGATCAGCTTCATGCAGGCCGTTGCCTGCGCTGTGCCGGACGGCAGCGTTTCAATGTGAACAAAGAACGGGCGGGCGTCAAGAGAGCGGACCTTTTTTTTGCCCGCTTTCAGCCAAGGCAGCGACGTACTCTGCCTGATCCGTTCCCAGGCGGCGAGAAACTCGTCGTCCCGCGCGTCAAGGCATTCCAGGCGGAAGCATTCCCGTTCCGCGTCCGCGCTCTGTCGTGCCAAGGACAGGGACTCCGCGGACAGCACCCTGATTCCGCGAGGGAGGCCGGCGTTCAGGGCAGCCGGCACATCGGGCACGGAACAGGGCGCGCGCAGATACAGAGAAAACCATTCGCTTTCGCTTTCTACGCCTACTGGCAAGGCGCGGCCGAACGACAGCAGGGGCAGAGGATGAAAGCCCCGGCTGAAGGCAAGAGGCACTCCCGCCCGGCGCAGGGCCCTGTCGAAAATACGCTGTATTTCCAACTGGCTGAGATAGGCTGCCGGTCCCATGCGGGAATAGCGGACCAGAATTTGCGCGGCCTTTAACACGAGATGTTCGGGCAATTCCGGCGGCTTTTGCCGGCCTGTCGCGCCGGAGGGAACCCGGCGCTCACCTGCCGGGTCCGGCGCGGCATCTTTTTCGGAAGCCGCGCGGCTTTTTTCGGAAGCTTCGAGGACCGTGCGGTTTTTTTCGAAAGTTTCGGGGACCGCGCGGTTTTCCGAGTGCGCGCCGGCTGCGGAGCCGGAAACACCGGCGGGAAGGTCGATACCGGCGGGGTGGGGAGATGCGGCGGGGGCTTTTTTGTCCTTGACGCCGATGCTGTCGCGTTGCGGCCGGTTCAGCTTGACGCCGTAGCGTCCCGTCCGTCCGGGCAGTTGCTGCAGACCGGAGGAACGCCCCGGCACGCCGCAGACCCCGCAGCCGTTGCAGGCCGCGTAACGGCAGTCGGGGGTGGGCAGGGCGCGCAGCGCCCTGTCTTTTTCGCGGCGCAGGAACTCCTCCGCAACGCCGCTTGCCAGGTGGTCCCAAGGCAACACCTCGTCGGGCGCGCGCTCCCGCGTGTAGTCCTCGGCGTTCAGCCCGAGTTCGGACAGGGCTTCCAGCCAGGGCTGCAACGAAAAGCCTTCCTTCCAGCTTGAAAACACCGCACCCTTGCGATAGGCGCGTTCCACGACGTCGGCCGTCCGTCTGTCGCCCCTGGCGAGGATGCCTTCCAGCAGGCTCATTTCCGGGTCGTGGCCGCGCACGGTGATCAGTTTTTCCTTCTTCGCCGCATCCAGCACGAGTTTTTTGCGCCGGCGCATCTCCTCCAGGGATATCTGGGCTTCACGTTGAAAAGGCGTGTGCGCCTTGGGCACAAAGGGGGAAAGGGAAGCGGTGACCCGCAGGCGCGCGGATCCCGGCCCGCCTGCGTCCCGCGTTTTGCGGCAGAGATCGAGGATTGCGAGCAGGTCTTCATCCGTTTCCGTCGGCAGACCGATCATGAAATACAGTTTGACCTGCCGCCAGCCGTACTCCAGAAGGCGGCGCGCGTGCCGCATCAGGTCTTCTTCGGTTATGCCCTTGTTGATGACCGCGCGCAG
>JAITDR010000137.1 GCA_031282465.1 Desulfovibrio sp. | reverse complement strand
GGCAAGGAGATAAAAGCGACGTCGCTGGCCGTTCTCGCGCTCATCGTCGTCATGTCGATCTTCCTGGGACTGGCGGATATCCTGCTGTCCAAAATAATGGAAGCCATACTTTCCCGCGGGTAGAACAATGACGCAAAACCCTGAAAACACCTTCCCCGCGGCCGATGCCGCGCTCGACGCCCCCAGGCCCCGCTGGTACGTGGTACATACCTACTCCGGCTTTGAAAACCGGGTGGAACAGACCTTGCGCGAGATGATGCGCACGGAGCAGGACAAGGGACTCATTGCGGAAGTGGTCATTCCTACGGAAAAGGTCATGGAATTGGTGCGCGGGGAAAAAAAGACCTTCACCCGCAAGTTCTATCCCGGCTATGTGATGGTCCGCATGGTGATGAACGATTTTTCCCGGCATCTCGTGCAGAGCATTCCCAAAGTTACGGGGTTCGTGGGCGGCAAGAATCTCCCGACCCCCATGCGCGACTCCGAGGCGGAACGCATCCGCACTCTTATGGAAGAACGCCGCGAACAGCCCCGGCCGAAGTTCAACTTTGAACGCGGCGACGAGGTCCGGGTCATCGACGGGCCGTTCGGGGGGTTCAACGGTATTGTTGAAGACGTCAATTACGACAAGGGCAAACTGCGCGTCGCGGTGTCCATTTTCGGAAGACAAACTCCGGTGGAACTGGATTTTGTTCAGGTATCCAAAGGATAGGCAAACACGCTGAGGCGGGAAAGCCGCCGCCGGGCGGTACGCGCCGGCTGTAAGGAATACGCTCATGGCCAAAAAAGAAGTTGCGAAAATAAAACTCCAAATCCCCGGCGGCGTCGCCAATCCCTCCCCTCCGGTGGGACCGGCTCTCGGCCAGCACGGCCTGAACATTATGGAGTTCTGCAAGGCATTCAACGCCAAGACGGCAGACCAGAAAGGCACGATTATCCCGGTGGTGATAACCGTGTATCATGACCGTTCCTTCTCATTTATCACCAAAACTCCGCCTGCGGCCGTGCTGCTCATGAAATCGGCCAAAATTGAAAAAGGTTCCGGCGAACCGAACAGGAACAAGGTGGGCACGATTACCATGCAACAGGTGGACGAAATAGCCGCCCTGAAAATGCCCGACCTGACGGCCGGGAACCTTGAGGCCGCCCGGCGCTCCATTCTGGGTACGGCCCGCAGTATGGGCCTGGAAGTCAAGTAGCGCGAAACGGCGGCAACCTTGAGGCCGCCCCGGCGTTCCATTCCGGGTACGGCCCGACGTATGGGCCCGGCAGCCGAACAGCGCAAAATCACCCGCTCCGCCGCAACCGGCGCGCACGCGCCCGAGGCGGAAGACGCAAACGATACAGGATCAAGGTGCATCATGCCCAAACATGGAAAAAAATTCCGCAGCGCCGTTGCAGGAAAAGACTTGCAACGCAGGCTCAGCATAGAGGAAGCCGTTGCCGAATCCTTGTCTTCTTCCTATGCCGGGTTTGACGAGTCCGTGGATCTTGCCCTCGGGTTGGGCGTAGAACCCAAGTATTCCGACCAAATGGTGCGCGGCGCCTGTCCCTTGCCCCACGGCCTGGGCAAAACCGTGCGCGTGGCCGTTTTCTGCAAGGGCGAAAAAGAGGCCGAGGCCAAAGCGGCCGGCGCGGACGTCACCGGCGCGGAAGAGTTGGTCGCCAAGGTCAAGGAAGGATTCCTGGAATTCGACGCCGCCATCGCCACCCCCGACGTTATGGCCCTGGTCGGCCAGATCGGCCGGGTACTCGGGCCGCGCGGGCTTATGCCCAACGCCAAGACCGGCACCGTAACCTTCGACGTAGCCGGAGCAGTCAGAGAAATCAAGGCAGGACGCGTCGAATTCAAGGTGGACAAGGCAGGGGTTCTGCATGTTCCCTTGGGCAAAGTCTCTTTCGGAACGGAAAAAATTCTGGATAACCTGCGCGCCCTGCTGGCCGAGGTCAACCGCCTGAAACCCTCGGCGGCCAAAGGCGCGTATATGAAAAGTATGGCGCTGTCCACAACCATGGGACCCGGCTTCAAAGTGGACCCCACCCTTATACGCAAATTCATTGAAGGGAACGCCTAGTGGCGTGCAACGCGTTATTTTTATGCTTCCGGCTTCCGGGGCGCTGCCCCGGACCCCCTCATTGGGGCCGGCACAAAAATTTATACGTTACACGGTACCTGAGCATTTCTACGGCAATGGACCCGGAAATATGAGTCCGAGACGGCCGGCGGCTACGTACCGACAGCATAAGCCCGGCCCAGACTTACGGCTCGATTTCCGCCGCATAACCCTCACCGGGAGAATCGCGTGAACAGAACAGAAAAAGGTGCGATGATAGAGAAGATACGGTCGACTGCTGCCCGGTCTTCCATCGCGCTGGTCGCGGACTTCAAGGGAATGCCGGTGGAAGAGATGACCCGCCTGCGCATCAGGTTGCGCGAGGCAGGGGGAGATTTGCTGGTGGTGAAAAACACCCTGGCGCGCATCGCTTTTACAGGCGGCCCCCATCATGTCATCAAAGACAACTTCCGCGAAAACTGCGCAATCGCCTTCGGGGCGGCAGATCCTGTTTCCATCGCCAAGGCGATGGCGGATTTCGCCAAGACCAGCAAAAAATTGACGTTGCGCCACGGCAGCCTTGAAGGCAAATGCCTGAGCGCCGAGCAGATCGA
>JAITDR010000076.1 GCA_031282465.1 Desulfovibrio sp. | reverse complement strand
AGGGTGAGTAGGGTCATGCAGATTAAAGCGGAAGAAATCGGCAAAATCATCGAAAGCCGGATAAAGAACTATTCCCGGCGCGTGGAGATGAGCGAAACCGGGACGGTGCTTTATGTCGGTGACGGCATTGCCCGCGTGTACGGGGTCGGCAACGCCATGTCCATGGAGCTGCTGGAGTTCCCCGGCGGTCTGATGGGTATGGTGCTGAACCTTGAAGAAGACAATGTCGGCGTGGCCCTGCTCGGCGAGACGGGTGAACTGAAGGAAGGCGACCCCGTCAAGCGCACCGGGCGCATCTTTTCCGTGCCCGTCGGTGACTCGGTGGCAGGCCGGGTTCTCGACCCTCTGGGCCGACCCATAGACGGCCTGGGACCGCTCGGGGACGTCGAGATGCGGCCGGTGGAGATCAAAGCTCCGGGCATCATCGCCAGAAAATCCGTGCATGAACCCATGCCGACCGGCCTCAAGGCCATCGACGCCATGACGCCTATCGGGCGCGGCCAGCGCGAACTGATTATCGGCGACCGCCAGACCGGCAAAACGGCCGTGTGTATTGATGCCGTACTGGCCCAGAGAAACACGGATATCCATTGTTTTTACGTGGCTGTGGGCCAGAAGAAATCCACGGTGGCCCTGGTGGCGGACACCCTGCGCAAGTACGGGGCCATGGAGTACACGACCATCGTTTCGGCCACGGCGTCCGACCCGGCGCCGTTGCAGTACGTCGCCCCTTACTCCGGCTGCGCCATGGCGGAGCATTATCGCGACAACGGCAAACACGCCCTGATCATTTATGACGACCTTTCCAAGCAGGCCGCCGCATACCGCCAGATGTCCCTGCTGCTGCGCAGACCTCCGGGGCGCGAAGCTTTCCCCGGCGACGTGTTCTACCTGCACTCCCGCCTGTTGGAGCGTTCGGCCAAAATGAGCGACGCCGAAGGCGCGGGTTCCCTGACCGCCCTGCCCATCATAGAGACCCAGGCAGGCGACGTTTCGGCCTATATTCCGACAAACGTCATCTCCATCACCGACGGTCAGGTATATCTGGAACCGGGTCTGTTCAACTCCGGCGTGCGTCCGGCCGTCAACGTGGGGCTTTCCGTGTCCAGGGTCGGCGGTGCGGCGCAAGTCAAGGCCATGAAGCAGGTGGCGGGTTCCCTGCGCCTGGATCTCGCACAGTACCGCGAACTTGCGGCGTTTGCCCAATTCGGCTCCGATCTCGACAAATCCACCCTGCAGAAGCTCAACCGCGGCGCGCGGCTGGTGGAACTGCTCAAGCAGCCGCAATATCAGCCCATGGAAGATTACGAGCAGGTCATTTCCATATTCGCCGCCGTCAGGGGCTTTATGGACGATATCCCCGTGGAGGCGGTCGGGCCCTTTGAAAAGGGTCTGCTGGAATTCATGGCCGTCGCCAAATCCGACATCCTCAAGGAGATCAAAGAAAAGAAAGCCCTGGACCCCGCGCTTGAAGAACGCCTGCAGGAAGCCGTCCGGGAGTTCGGGCGCTCTTTCGCGGCTTAACAAGCGGAGGCGCGCATGGCTTCTCTCAAAGACGTCAGGCTCAAGATTGCCGGGGTCAGGAAAACCCGACAAATCACCAAGGCCATGTATATGGTCGCTTCCGCAAAACTGCGCAACGCGCAGCAGAGGATTGAGCGTTTCCGTCCTTATGCCGACAAGTTTTCTGAAATGCTCGTGTCCCTGCGCGGGACCGACGGGGATGCGGTTCACCCCCTGCTGGCCGAGCGCCCCGAAACTGCAGGCGTGGGCATCGTGGTTGCCGCGTCGGACCGCGGACTTTGCGGCAGCTTCAATGCGGGTATTATTTCCGCCGCCCTCAGGTTTGCGCGGGAGAACACGTCCGCAGGCAGAAAAGTCAGGTTTTACTGCCTAGGCCGCAAATGCTGCGACGCCGTACGGACGCGCGGCGGCGAAACGGCCCTGGCCGTGATCGGGCGTATGAACGCCGTGGATTTCGCGCTGGCGTCCGAAGTCGGCATCGTCGTCATGAACGACTTTTTGAGCGGACAGGTAGACGAAGTCCACATGTTTTACGGAGAATTCATCAGCCTTGCCCGGCAGCAGCCGGCTGGATTCAGGCTGTTGCCCGCGGGCGGCGGGACCTCTGAGTCGGAACGCGCGGGGGCGGCGGAGGATTTCATTTATGAACCGGCGGCGGGCACGCTGCTGAACGAATTGTTGCCCAGGTATGTCAAGGCCCGGGTCTACCGGGGACTTCTGGACACTGCGGCGGGCGAGAACGCAGCCCGCATGCAGGCCATGGACAACGCTACGCGCAACTGCGACGAAATGGCCGATGCTCTGACCCTGCTCTTCAACAAGACACGCCAGGCAGGCATCACCAACGAACTGATAGACATCGTGGGCGGCGTCGAGGCGCTCAATGGATAACCAAGGGAGCATAAGGGACATGAGCGAAAACATCGGAAAAATCGTGCAGGTCATAAGCGCGGTTGTGGACGTTGAGTTTCCGTCGGGCAAACTCCCCGGTATTTTCACGGCGCTGAAAATAGCCAATCCCAACAACGCCGACGCGCCGGACCTGATCTGCGAAGTTGCCCAGCACCTGGGAGACAATGTTGTCCGCACCATCGCCATGGACAGCACGGACGGCCTGGTGCGCGGCCTGCCCGTCACGGATACCGGCGCTCCCATTACCGCCCCGGTGGGCAAGGCGTCCCTGGGACGCATCATCAATGTCGTGGGTCGTCCCGTGGACGAACTGGGCCCGGTTGAGGCGGAAAAATACATGCCCATACACCGCCCCGCGCCCGCGCTCACGGAGCAGAACACCAAGGTGGAACTGCTGGAGACGGGCATCAAGGTGGTGGATCTGCTGATACCTTTCCCCAAAGGCGGCAAGATGGGGCTGTTCGGCGGGGCGGGCGTCGGCAAGACGGTCATTCTGATGGAAATGATCAACAACATCGCCAGGCAGCACGGCGGGTTGTCGGTTTTTGCCGGCGTCGGCGAAAGAACGCGCGAGGGCAACGACCTCTACCACGAATTCAAGGATGCGGGCATCCTGGAAAAGGCCGCCCTGGTTTACGGGCAGATGAACGAATCCCCGGGAGCGCGCGCCCGCGTGGCCCTTACCGCCCTGACCTGTGCGGAGTATTTTCGGGACGAGGAAGGACAGGACGTCCTGCTGTTCATAGACAACATCTTCCGCTTCACCCAGGCCGGTTCTGAAGTGTCCGCCCTGCTCGGGCGCATGCCGTCCGCCGTCGGCTATCAGCCGACGCTGGGCACGGACCTCGGCGCCCTGGAGGAGCGCATCACCTCCACGCAAAAAGGTTCCATTACCTCGGTGCAGGCCATCTACGTGCCCGCCGACGACCTGACGGACCCGGCCCCGGCCACCACCTTTTCGCACCTGGACGGAACGCTGGTGCTTTCACGCCAAATTGCGGAACTCGGCATCTATCCCGCCGTCGACCCGCTGGACTCCACCTCGCGCATCCTGGACCCCCAAGTCGTGGGAGAGGAGCACTACAGCGTGGCGCGCGGAGTACAGCAAATCCTGCAAAAATACAAGGATCTTCAGGATATCATTGCTATTCTGGGCATGGATGAACTCTCGGACGACGACAAGCTCACCGTGGCGCGTGCGCGCCGCATCCAGCGTTTCCTTTCCCAGCCCTTCCATGTGGCCGAAGTGTTTACCGGCGCTCCCGGCCGCTACGTCAAGCTGGAGGACACCATCAAAGCCTTCCGCGCCATCATGAACGGCGATTACGACCACATGGGCGAATCGGACTTCTACATGGTCGGCACAATTGAAACGGCTGAAGAAAAATACAAGAAACGCTTGGCGGAACAATAAGGCGGCATCATGGCTTCGCTCCGACTGGATATAGTCACTCCGGACAGACTCGTGTTGAGCAGAGAGGTTGATTATGTGGGCGCGCCGGGTCTGGAAGGAGAATTCGGGGTTTTGCCCGGCCATGTGCCTCTGCTGGCGGCGTTGACGACGGGCAGGTTGTTCTACAAGGCCGACGGCCGGACGAACTGGGTGTTTGTGTCCGGCGGCTTTGCCGAGGTTGCGGGCGGCAAGGTAACCATTCTGGCTGAAAGTGCGGAAGAAGCGCAGAGCATAGACTTCGAGCGGGCCGAGAAGGCGCGCAAACGCGCGAAAGAACGCATAGACTCGCACCGCGCCGAAATCGACCTGCACCGCGCACTTCAGTCCCTGGCTAGGGCCGACGTACGCCTATCCCTGCGCGGGCGCTGAGGCGGGATATGGCGGCAATCAACCTGCACCGCGCACTCCCGTCCCCGGCAAGGGCCGACATGCGCCTCTCCTTGCGCGGACGCTGAGGCCGATTATGCTGAAGTGGATAGTCATCGGCGTTTACGTTCTCGTGCCGATTATCGCGTGGCGCCGTACTCGGGAAAAGCCCGGCGCAACCAAAACGGAAATTCGCCTGAGGAAATGCGGCAACGCCTTTCTCGCATGGGGCATCACCGGCATTGTATTGGCTTCTTTTGCGGCTTGGCAACTGACCTTGCTGTATCCGGACCGCACCTGGATCAAACATTTTCTTGAGATGTGGCTCTTTTGGGCCGCGCCGCTGGGTCTCGGGCTGGCCGTCAAGGCCGGGCAGGCCGTGCGGGAGAAGAAAAAGGCGGAGCAAGCCGCTGCCCCGACTTCCGGGCCTGACTCTCTGTAATCTCAATGTATACGGATACGTAGTACCGTGTAACGTATAAATTTCGTGCCGGCCCCTATTGAGGGGTGCAGGGGGGGGAATCATTCCCCCTGCCGGGTCCGGGGCGGAGCCTTGGCCGCCGGAAGCATAAAAGTAAAGTGTTACACGGCGGTAATCGGTTGAGAGACCGAAGAACACGACGGGCCGCCCGGGAGCGGCCCGTTTTCTTTTTTCATGCGTGTTTCGGGCGATCCCCACCCCGCGACACGGCCTAACCGATAAGGGACAAGGCCATCTGCGGCAGGGAGTTGGCCTGTGACAGCATGGCTACCGCCGCCTGGGTGAGTATCTGGTTGCGCACGAATTCCGTCATTTCCAAAGACACATCCACGTCGGATATGCGCGATTCGGCGGCCTGCAGGTTTTCGGCCTGGATCTGCAGGTTGCTGATCGTGTTTTCCAGCCGGTTCTGCATGGCACCGAGATTGGCGCGGATCTTGTCCTTGGAAAGGATGGCATCCTGAATGCCTTCCAGAGCCAGCTGCGCCCGCTGCTGTGTGGATACGGTGTACGCATCGGTACCATCGGCCTGATTGCCGACACCCAGAGAAGACGCCGTGGCGCTGCCGATTTGGATGTAGTAATAATCCTCGGCCGAGTCGTTGGCCGGCCCGAAGTGGACCTTCAATTTGCCGGTAGATGTCAATCCTGTGCCGAGGTGATCGTCGGAGGACAGATTGCCGTTGAGCAGGTGTACGCCGTTGAAGTCGGTGGCGTTCGCGATACGGGTAATTTCCGAGGCCATGGCCTGGTATTCGGATTCGATCATCAGGCGCTGGTCCGAGGTATAGGTACCGGTGGCGGCCTGTTC
>JAITDR010000072.1 GCA_031282465.1 Desulfovibrio sp. | reverse complement strand
GACAGGCATACGGGTATACGCAGACAGTCACGCCTGTCGCACGGCGCTTTTCTGGATGTTTATGCCCCGGCTTCCGCCTGCCGGAACAATGACGCCGCGGGGACGGCCCGCACAAGTCTCCGCACGGAAATACTGAACGAAGATTCCCCTGCGGAGAAAGGTACCCGCGCGGACGACGCCGCCCGAGCCCGACACAACCCGGCGGCAGGCCTGGACTTCCCCCCACTCGTCAAAGGTGACAGGGTCACTCGCCTGCGCTTCCGCGCCCCGGACCCGGACAAAGGACGGATCAGCTACCGCGGTACGCCCGTCGACGCGGATGCCGACGGCGTGGTGGATGTGGGAGGAGAAGACTTCGACCCGGCCCGCATCTCGTTTTCTCCCTCAGGGCACTGGACAGGGACGGTGCGCCTGACCTTTGTCGCCGCTATCAAAAATTTTTTCACGAAAGAAGAACGCGAAGCGGCCGGCTCGGTTTGTTTCACCGTCGCCGCGCCGCCCCCGGCGCGCAACGGAGTACTTGCAAGCATCCGTGCAGGAGCACATGGAAACACGCGGGACGACGCGCATGCTTCAAGCCGCAGCCGGCGCCGTCCGCAGGCCGGCTCCACCCCGGCGGATAAGAGTCGGACGGCCTGCCTCCTCCCTGATGGAAGGGATTACCGGCAAGGGATGTCCGGCTTTGCCGGGCGTCAAACGGGAATCCCCCCGACGGGAGAGCTTGCGGGCCGTGAAGGAAATTTTGATGAAAGCGCGCGCGTATCGCGCCTGTGCCGTCCCGGCGGCGCGGCGCGCTGTGACTCCTGCCTGCAGGGCGGCAACGAAGAGGTAATCCGGACGGTGCCGAGAGGCGGAACCCTGCACGGACATTTTCCCTTTGCCGCCGTCGGCGTGCCGGGAGGTGTGCTGTTCGCCGCGGTGTCGGTCGGTGACGAAGATGCCGTAAAAGTCGGCGCTGAGGGGGTTGTGCGTCGCGGCCGCTTCGGCGTGTTGCGTGTCGCAGACGACGGGGAATTCGTGTATGAGGCGGACGGCGACGGCGCCGAACCGGTGTGGGACTGTTTTACCTGGTCGTTATACGGCGCGGACGGCCGCATGGAGAAAGGGCGGCTGTACATAGCCGTGGCCGGGTACTGAGACGGGGAAACGCCGAATTGACCGTAAATATTGAAAAAATCCTGCGACTGTCGGTGGATTGACGGAGCTATGAATACAACCGGATACCTCCGACTCTACCGTTTTTTGATTTTGATGAACAGCGCTCGTATGTTAAAGTTACCTTGCCGGCTCATCCTGAACATGTTGCACGTCTTTGGAACGTTTCATACTGTGGGAATGTGCATCCGTGGTGAGGGGTTTCGGGGCAACGCCCCGCAGGCTCAATCCTGCCGCAGGGCCAAGTCATAAGCAAGGGAATACAGGTGGTGAAAAATATCCACATACTCGACCGTCACGTCCGGCGGAACCGTAATGCGCATCGGGGCGTAATTGAGGATGCCCTTGATGCCCGCGCCGACAAGATAATCGGCTACGCGTTGCGCGTGTTCCGGCGGGGTCGTAATCACGCCGATACGCACGTTTTTGTCCCGAATGCGGTCTTTCAGGTGTCGGGTACACACGACTTCAAGGCCGGCAAACGCTTCGCCGATTTTGAAGGGATCACAGTCGAATGCGCCGATTATCCGGAATCCCCGCCGCACAAATTCCCTCTGCCCTATAATGGCCTTGCCCAGGTTGCCGACGCCGATCAACACACAGTTCCATTCACGGTCTATACCCAACGACCGTGAAACGGCATTGATGAGTTCGTCGACGTTATAGCCGACGCCACGTATGCCGAATTCTCCGAAATAGGTGAGATCCTTGCGCAACTGCGAAGCATTGACTCTGCATGCCTCGGCCAGGGGACCGGATGAAACAACGGCAACGCCTTCCCTCTGTATCTGTTCCAGTACCTGCAGATACACTGAAAGGCGTTCAATAGTGATTTTCGGTATGCGTCCGCGCTTTGCCGACATGGTGGTTATCCGAAGGCCGCGCGGAAGAAAGCGCAGCCTTCGGTTTCCGGCACTGCGCCTCAAGCGGCGCGGTTTTCATTTACAGGGCTTTTGACAAGGGGTTGACAAACAGCAGGATCATGTTGACCACCAATGCATAAATGGCCAGCGATTCTATGAACGCGAGGCCGAGTATCAAAGTGACCATCAGTTTGCCGCCGGCTTCCGGATTGCGTGCCGTGCCTTCACAAGCGGCTTTGAGCCCGAGCCCCTGGCCGATGCCGCAACCGGCAGCAGCCACGGCCATGCCTATGGCGGCGGCAAGATAGCTGAGACCCACCGCGCCGCTGTCCATATAGCGGACCGCGGCCTGACTTTCTGCCGCGGAAGCTATCCCGCACAGAAGCGGCAGGGCGGCAAGGCCGAGGCAAAAGGTGAAAACTTTGCGCATGTAACAACTCCTTGAGTTATATGATTGTGGTCGTTGCGACCGTTCCCGCGGTACAGTGAAGCGGACGGGAAAATCCGTACCCTTCAATGGGCGTGTTCCATAGCGCCCTGCAGATAAATCATAGTCAGCATGTAAAAAATGAACGCCTGAAGGCACTTGGCAAGCAGAAACAGAAAATAGGAGGGCAGCGTCGACACCAGGGGAGCCATGGAGAAAAAGAGCAGAAGCACGATCTCTTCACCCCGAATGTTGCCGAACAGACGCAACGTCAGTGAAAGCGGCCGTGCACAGTGACTTACTACCTCAATCGGCAGCATCAGCGGCGCCAGCACGGGCATGGGTCCCATGAAGTGTTTGATATATTTCGGTCCCCAGGAACGTAGGCCGACATAGTTGTAATAGATGAAAACAAACAGCGCCATGGCCGCGTTGGTATTGACGTTGGCCGTCGGGGCATCGCAGAAGGGCAGGAGCCCGAGCAGATTCTGTGTCAGGATAAAAAGAAAAATGCCGCAGAGCAGAGGGAAGATTTTTCTGCCTTTTTCGCCTACCGTAGCGACCGTGAAGTCTTCAAGTCCGCCGATCACGACTTCCATGAAATTCTGCAAGCCCGTGGGTACGAGTTTCATCCTGCCGCGCAACAGGAAGCCGACGGCAAAAAGCACGACCATCGCCAACCATGTATAAAAAACATGCTTGTACTCTTCGGGAACGCCGAACAGGGCGGAGAGTATGACCGGGTGTTCCATGGCTTCAGGCCTCCTTGAAAGATTGCCCCGACATTTTCGTCAGGCTCCACACGACTATGCCTGCGACCGTAGAGCCGAGCCCCGTGAGCAGAGGGACAGTCGGCAGCCCGCAGGGAATCAGAAGCAGATACAGCGCGACCCCTGTCAGGACGAGCCGGGCGCAGAAACCGAAAAAGAGCCTGAGATACAACGCTACGGTAAAACGCTCGGTCATGTGCGCCTGGACAAAACGCGCGCTGAGCAGAAAATTGAAGACGGAGATTGCCGCCCCTGCGCCGAAAGCCAACGGTGCCGGGCTCCAGGCAAACAGAGCGGCCCCGGCCGAACAGGCCGCGCCTGCAGCAAGGACCAAGGAGCCCAGGATGCTGCGCAAAGCAGGCGAAACAAAACCGGAAAGCGCAAGGCGGCGTTCAACGCCGCCGCGCAGTCCGCTATACATGTGCGGGAGGGAGATCATTTCCGTTCCGTTTCATCTTTTTGCCGGTTCGCAGTCAACTTTTTTGCGTCAAGATACACGTTTCTGAAGCCGGACACAATACCGAGAAGCATAAAAATCCCGCTGCACCAGGGAAAACTGTCGAGCCAGACGTCCAGGCCGTACCCTATGGCCGTGCCGACGATGATGCCGCTGACCATGTGCAGGCCGACGGTTCCCGCTCTGGACAGGTCGTCCAGAAAACGTCTGTCCGCTCCCGCGAATATTTCGGAAAGGCGCATGCGCGATAATCCTTGAACGCGGTCGCTGAAAGAAACCGCCTTTTTTCATTTTCGCCGTCGTATCGCTGTAAACGCTAGCAGAAGAGCAGAGGGCCGGTCAAGCGCCGCCAAAACGATAGGTTGAAAAAAGGCGTGGTTAGGACAAAAATGCGCAACGGTACGCATCCTTGAATTAGGCTGTTGACAGCGCAGCAGGTGCGGACTATTTTCAAGCACTTTTTCAAGCTGAAAGTTTTCGGCAGGCTGCGAACACACGGCAACGCGCATCCCGGGCGATACGGAGGCATTATGGCCAAGGCTGTTACGGACAACGAATTTGAAAAAGAAGTGCTCAATTCGCCGATACCTGTTCTTGTCGACTTCTGGGCGCCCTGGTGCGGACCCTGTCGTGCCGTCGGCCCGGTCATTGAGGATCTCGGCAGGGAATACGAGGGCAGGGTGGCCGTATTGAAAATGAACGTGGACGATAATCCGGCTACCGCCGGCAATTACAATATCCGCTCCATCCCGACCATGATGCTTTTCAGGAACGGGCAGGTCGTAGAACAGGTTGTGGGGGCCGTTTCCAAGAACAACCTGAAGGACCTTATCGAGCAGAAGGGTCTTGCCGGATGACACGCTGTGACGCAGCAGTCGTCGGAGCCGGCCCGGCAGGCATTGCCGCCGCCCTTTATCTGGCCAGATTCGGCCTGAAGACCGTCCTGTTGGAGAAGTCGGCGCCGGGGGGCCTGTTGCTGACAACCTTTGAGGTGGAAAACTATCCCGGCTTTCCGGAAGGCGTCAAAGGGTATAAGCTTGCGGATTCACTATCGTATCAGCTCCAACCCTACGCCAATCTGACACATGTCCACGCCGAGGTCACGGCGTTGCGCCTGGAGGACAAATACAAGGTCCTCACAGTTGACGGGGAAAGGCTGGAAGCGGACTGTGTGATTCTTTGCTGCGGCGTCGGCTATCGCAGGCTGGGTCTTCCCGGTGAGGACAAGCTGCTCGGCAAGGGCCTTTCGCATTGCGCCATGTGCGACGGCCATTTTTTCCGCGGCCGCAAGGTGGGTGTGGTCGGCGGCGGCAATTCGGCGCTGGAGGAATCGTTGCATTTGACGAAAACCGTTGCCGAACTGCACCTCATTCACCGCCGCGACACCTTCCGGGCCGCCCCTGTGTATGTGGACAAGATAAAGACCACGGACAACGTCGTCATGGAATACAACAGCGTCGTAACGGCGCTGCACGGCACCGACAAACTTGAAGGCGTCACGTTGAAACGCCTGCCTGCGGGTACCGAGGAATTTCTGCCCGTGGAAGGTCTGTTCATTTTTATCGGCTTTGAACCCGTCCTGCCCGAGCTTCCTGCGGAAATTGCGCGGGACGAGAAAGGCTTCATCGTCACGGACGGCGAAATGCGCTCCTCTGTCCCCGGCGTGTTCGCCGCCGGCGATATACGCTCAAAGTTGTGCCGGCAGGTGGTGACGGCGGTGGGCGACGGGGCGACAGCCGCGAATGCGGCCAACAGCTACCTGGAACAAGGCAATGCGCGCTAAACTACTGCACATGGTCGCCGTTTGTGCGGCAAGCGTCTTTTTTTCCGCTTGCGGCATCATCGACTGGTTTTATCTGCCTCCGAGCGAAGATACCGCCCAAGAACTTTTTGAAGCGGGCAATGATGCGGTGCGCGAGAAAAATTACATTGCGGCCAGTGGGTATTTTTCCAAGTTAAAGGATAATTACCCGTTCAGCCCGTACGCCGTTGAAGCCGAACTTTCCTTGGCTGATTGCTATTTTCTGGATGAAGAGTGGATGCAGGCCGTGGACGCCTACAAGGAGTTCGAGGCCCTGCACCCGCGTCACAGGGCCATCCCCTATGTTCTGTATCACATCGGCATGGCCGATATCAACGGCTATCCATCCATAGACAGACCTGCGGATCAGATTGAAGAAGCCTATTCGTATTTTCAGCGCCTGATCGAAAGTTATCCCGGCACGGAATACGCCGAAGCGGCTGTGGATAAAATGAAGGAATGCAGGAAAATATTGGCGGAACACGAGCTTTTTTACGCTGATTTTTATTTCCGCATGGGGCGTTACGCTTCCGCTCTGGCCAGATACAATACCATTGTGGACAACTTTGCGGACGTGCCGGACCTCTATGAACATGCCAAGGAAAAAGCCGCCGCCGCCTTTATTCTGAACAGCCGGCAACAATCCGAAGAAACGCGCCGTGAGCGTGAAGGATCATGGCGCGACTGGTTCCGGTGGCTGTAGAGGCTTGAATACTGTTTTCTCCCCCGGCCGCGAAAAAAGCGACATCATCGGTCCGTTGGCGGTTTCGGATCTCTCCGTAAACGGCACAGGAATAGCCAGGCACGAGGGCAGGGTGGTCTTTCTGGACGGCGGATTGCCCGGTGCTATAGTCACGGCCGCAATACGCAGTGCCGCAAAAAACATCCTGTACGCCTCCGTTGTGGAAACCCTCGCGGCCTCGCCCCACAGTGCCGCTCCCTTCTGTCCCCATGCCGGAAAATGCGGCGCCTGCGCCCTGCAACATTTTGCCTATGAAGCCGCCTTGGCCTGGAAGCGGGAACATGTGCGCAGCGTCTTGACGCGCATCGGCAGGACTGAAAACCCGGATGTGGCCGAACTCCTGCCGTCTCCAAAACGTCGCGCCTGGCGCAGTAAAATGGCGTATGCCTTTGCCCCGGCGTACGGAGCAGGTTCGGCAGGCGGACTTGCGCTCGGCCTGCGCGTCGGCGGCAGCAAGACTGTTGTGCCCGTGACCGCCTGCGCGGCGCAGGACACAGTGGTTATGCGCCTGTCGGCTTACGTGCGCGCGCGGGCGCACAACCTCGGCCTGCCGGCTTGGGAAGGCGGGGAAGGCATCCGACGAAAAACAGCCCGCAAGCCGTACGGCACAAAACACGCCCGATCCGCCGGCTCCCGAGGCTACCTGCGCAGTCTGGTTGTACACACTCCCGAGTATGCCCCTGCAGGCAGACGGCAGCTCCTTGTGGAGATTATAAGCGGCCCGGAGCATACGGTACGCGGCGAGAGAGGTCCGGCGGACGCCGGATGCGACCCTCACGGAAACGGGCATGAAACCGGCTTGAGCCGTTCGGAAAAAGTCCGGATACTTGGTAAGGAACTTACGGAGCGTTTCGGTCTGACGGGGTTCATCCACAGCGAACGTGCCCGTCTTTCCGATGTCGCCGAAGGTGAAAGAAAGGTGTATGCGACGGGTTCGGAGCATCGCCTGGAGCAATACGGGAACATCACGGTCAAAGCCCCGTATGACGCTTTTCTGCAGACCAATACGCTGTGTGCCCGTGCATTGTTCGCGCTTGCGGCTGAAGCGGCCGGACCGGCAGGGACGCAAACGGTCTGGGATTTGTATTCCGGGGTAGGCTGTATAGCTCTGTGCCTTGCCGGGGCGGCCCGCGCAGTGCACGGCGTGGAACTGTCCGCCGGCGCTGTTGCCGCGGCCCGGGAAAACGCGGTCGCGGCGGGCTTTGAACAGTGTTTTTTCCACCAAGGCAGTCCCTGCCCCGAACGTATGCGCGGTCTGCCGATTCCGCAGCTTATCGTCGTCGACCCCCCGCGTGCGGGTCTGAGCGCCGACGTGATTGAACTGCTGCTTGAGGTCCCGGCCGAGCGCCTGCTCTACTTGTCATGCGACGCACCCCGCCAGGCCAGGGATGTCGCCCTCCTGTCACCGGTCTGGCGCGCAGTGAAAAGTTTCCCTGCGGATATGTTTCCCTATACCCCGCATGTGGAAAACCTGCTGATTATGGAACGGCGCATGATCTGAAGCCCGCTGCGAAAATTTTCGGAAAAAACCCACAGATAACGAAAATCCGGCACGACACTTGCATAAAAGCCGGCAGCATGGCATACTCTCGGGCAGACAGACTTCCAAGGACGTTTCATGGGCCTCGAACTGAGACAACAGCTTAAACTGACGCAGCAGTTGATCATGACGCCTCAACTGCAGCAGGCCATCAAGCTGTTGCAGCTCTCCCACTTGGAATTGCTGGAAACCGTACAGCAGGAGCTGCAGGAAAACCCCTTTCTTGAAGAATCACTTGAAGAAACGCCTCAACCCGTGGAGGAACGACGCGCCGAGCGGGAGGAAGACCGCGACGCCTATACCGTCGAGGCGGCGCGCAATGCGGACTGGGAAGATTATCTCGGCGAATTTTCAAGTACTTCACGACAATCTTCGGTTCGCGAGTTCGAAAGCCCCGAAGACGGCGCAGGCTTTGAAAGCCGCTTTTCAAGCAAGCCGACGTTGGAAGGCCACCTCGGCTGGCAGTTGCACCTTTCCAAGCTTTCGGAGCAGGAAAAAAGCATCGGTGAAACAATAATCGGCAACTTGAGTTCATCCGGATACCTGCAGACTTCGGCAGAGGATCTGGCTGCCCTCGCGGGAACGGATACGGCCTCGGTGGAAAGAGTATTGAAGATTATACAGCGTTTCGACCCCGTGGGCGTCGCTGCGCGCACGCCGCAGGAATGTCTGACCGTCCAGCTTGAAGTTTTGAATTACCAACGCGACCCCATTTTGCTTGCGCTGGTCACGGAACACCTCGGAGACCTGGAGGCGAGACGCTATAAGCCCCTGTTGCGCAAGTTCAAGCTCACCCCGGAAGACCTGAAGGAGTATCTGGACATCATCCGCAGCCTGGACCCCATGCCCGGAGCAGGCTTCGGCGGGGGAGAGCCGGCGTATGTCTCTCCTGATGTCTATGTGTACCGTATGGATGACGGCTTCATGATTGTCCTGAACGAAGACGACCTGCCTAAACTTCAGCTCTCGTCGTTGTACGAAACCGGCCTGCAGGCCGCAAAAGACGCCGATAAGGAATATTTTCAGGAAAAAATGCGCGCGGCTTCCTGGCTCATCAAAAGTCTCCATCAACGCCAGAGAACGCTGTACAAGGTCATGGAAAGCATAGTCCGCTTCCAGAAAGATTTTTTCATGAACGGCGTCGCGTTCCTGAAGCCCTTGATTCTCAAAGATATTGCCGAAGACATCAACATGCACGAATCCACGGTCAGCCGCATTACATCCAACAAATACGCGGCAACGCCTTTCGGTATCTATGAATTGAAATTTTTCTTCAACAGCGCGCTTTCTGTGGACAACGGCAGCGACGTCGGCTCGGAAAGCGTGAAAGCGTTGCTGAAACAGTGTATTACCGCTGAAGACCCGCAAGAGCCCCTGAGCGATGAACAACTCGGCGAACTTCTTAAAGGAGAACTTAACGTGAACATCGCCCGCCGCACAGTGGCAAAGTACCGCACCGCCCTGGGGATAGCCGCTTCATCCAAAAGGAAAAAATACTTTTAGGGCCCACAACGGAGGATAGATGATGAATATCGCACTGACATTCAAAAATTTTGAACCCTCGGATCACCTGCGCCGTTACACTGAACGCCGCTTCCAAAAACTGGAGCGCTTTCTGCGCAACAGCGAAGGGACGGACATGACCGTCGTGCTCACTGTGGACAAGTTCCGACACAAGGCGGACGTGCAACTGATCAGTGACGACATCTCCGTTTCAGCCGTGGAACAATCTTCAGACATGTACGCCACGGTTGACCTGATTCAGGATAAGCTCGAAGCCCGGCTGAAAAAACACAATGACCGCATGAAAGAAAAACGCCGCGAAATACGTCGGAATCTTGACGATGCCCTCAAGGCGACGCCTCCGACGGACGACCTCGCTGCTCCCGCCGCGGTGATTGTGACGGAACACGTCGAACCCAAACCCATGTACGCCGAGGAAGCCGCCCTGCAACTCGACCAGCGGGACGATGTGGTGCTCATTTTCCTGAATGCGGACACGGACCGCATCAATGTGCTGTACAGGCGCAAGGATGGCGGCTTCGGCCTCATCGACCCCGGAAGATAACCAACAGCGGGCAACGGCGCGGGGCAGGGGAGCCGCGCCGGCCCGCCTCGGCTTCATCCCCTGAAACAAGACACCTGCGTCCATGACATCGGACACAACAACCAAATCCCCGCCGGCGGACACAGCCTCCAAACCCGCGGCCGTCGTCATCACCGGCCTGTCCGGTTCCGGCAAAAGTACCGCCTTGTCCGTCTTTGAAGACTTGTCGTTTTTCACCGTGGACGGCCTTCCCGCGCGTTTTGCCGCACCCATGGCGGACATGATCGGCGGGGAAATCCCCGGCAAATATCAGGGCATGGCCTTGGGCATGGATCTCAGGCAAAGCGGGTTTACCGACGAATTCACAACAGCCCTGCCCGAACTGGCAAAACGCGGATTCGCTCCCTACGTGCTGTTCTTTGAAGCGGGCAACGACGTGTTGCTCAAACGCTACGCCACCACCCGACGTCCGCACCACCTGGAAAAAGAAGGCCTGGGCCTGGAACAGGCCGTGGACATGGAGCGACACAGACTCCGCCGTTTGCGCAAAAGCGCGGACATGGTGGTCGATACCTCCGATTATTCCGTTCACGACCTGCGCCGCGTCATCCTGAACAAATGGAAAATGCTGAGCTCCCAAACGCGTACCCTCAAAATTCACCTCATCACCTTCGGCTTCAAATACGGCATTCCGGCCGAGGCCGACATGCTCTTCGACTTGCGCTTTCTCCCCAATCCCTACTTTGTCCCGGAACTCAAAGCCCTGTCCGGCCTGGACGCCCCGGTCGCCGATTTCGTGCTCAACCACGAACCCGGCCGCGCATTCTTCGCAAAGTTAAAGGACTTCATGAGCTTCATCCTCAGGCAGTTCGAACAGGAAGGACGCTACAGACTCACCGCGGCCGTCGGATGCACCGGCGGAAGGCACAGATCCGTGGCAATCGCCGAGGCACTGGCCGCCGTCTTCAAAGCCGAACAATATACATTCACCCTCGAACACCGCCACCTGGAACTGGGCTGACACCGTATATGCCTCCGGCGGCCGACTGGAACCGGGTTGACATCGTATATGCCTCCGGCGGCCGGGGGAAATGATTTCCCCCGGACCCCCTCAATTGCGCATTCATCGAAAGGACAGCGGACCGCTGCAAAACTCACGGCCTCATGTTGTTCGTAGGTTGGGGTTCGTCAGGCGAGTACGTGTGCTTGTATCAAAGTTAACATAATTTACATTATGGGCTTAAAATAGCCGTCAGAGCAGGTGCTTTGAATGCCCGATCCGAGCGAGGTCGATTGCGGCCGCGCCCTTCTCTTCAGTTGCGAACCGAAGGAAGGTCACTGATTTTGTATGGATGACTGTTTTATGCGGAGGTTGATCGTCTCGGGAACGAAGATCACGGACATAGCCTATGAGGGGGTCCGGGGGAAATCATTTCCCCCGGCCGCCGGAGGCATATTGCCGCAGAGGCTTGAGTTTGCTGTTTTACAATTGGAAGGTTTCGCCGAGGTATACGCGCCGGGCTTTCGGGTTGCTGATCAATTCTTCAGGTGTTCCGTGAACGATGATCAAGCCTTCGTGCATGAGGTAGGCTCTGTCGCAGATACCCAGTGTTTCCCTGACGTTGTGGTCTGATATGACTATCCCTATCCCGCGCATCTTCAAGTCTTGGATGAGGGATTGAATATCGTCAACCGCCAGGGGGTCTATGCCGGCAAACGGCTCGTCGAGGAGGATGAACTCGGGTTCCCGGATGAGGGATCTGGCAATTTCCAGGCGCCTGCGCTCACCGCCGGAAAGGTGCGCCGCCGGCGAGCCGCTCAGGTGCGCTATATTGAATTCTTCAAGGAGTTCTTCAGCCTTTTTCCGCTGCGCCGCTTTATCCAGGTTTGTATACTCCAGAATGATGCGCAGATTGTCCATGACCGACAGGCGCTTGAATACGGAACTTTCCTGGGGCAGATATGAAAGACCCAGCAGAGCCCGCTCGTGCAGGGGCAGGCCCGTTATCTCCTTCCCGTCCATCAGCACGGAGCCGGAGCCGACTTTCTGGATGCCGATAATCATATAGAAACACGTCGTCTTGCCCGCGCCGTTGGGGCCGAGCAACCCGACGATTTCGTGGCGGTGTACCTCAAGGGAAACCCCGCGCACAACTTCGCGGTCGCCGTACCATTTGTGCAGTTGCACGGCATGCAACATCCCGTCCCCGGGACTCACCGCGCCCTGCCTTTACTGCTGTTTGCCGGGAGCATGCTTTTTGGGCCAGCGTTGTCCGTTTTTTCAGGAGTGTAGAAAATCACGCCGGCGTTGTTCAGAACTTCGCTGTGGTTGTTGCTGAAATAATGCACTATCGTAGTGCCGGTTATCACGCTTTGTTTACCGTCCTGGAGTCTCGGCGCACCTTCCATGACAAACTTGTCCTGCCGCGCGTAATAGGTAGCCCGCTCGCATGTCCCCTGCCGTCCGTCGCTTTTCATGCGCACATTGCCTTCGGCTACAATACGGTCTATCTCGCCTGCTTCCATACCCTGCGCATCGGCATCGGTCGGTTTTTTGCCGGACTTGTCGAGATAGACGGTCATTTTCGCGGCCCATAATTCAAAATCAGGCCGTTTTACGTACACGTTGCCGGAAAATAAAACGATTTGCGCATCCGCGTCATAGTCCATACGGCCGGAATTGACTGCGGTCGGCACTCTGCCGCGCTCCGCGCTTTCCGCAGCGTACAGTGGGTGCAGAAGAACAAGTAAGAATGCCGGACACAAAACAACGAGCAGGAGTGTATTTCTGTTCATACTTTCCGGTTACTCTCTTTTGTCTGATTGCAACAATACCGAACAAACTTTCTTTGGATATTTTTGCAAATAAGCACTATTCAAAATACACCGCAACATCACCTTCGGCGGTCACTTGTCGGCGGTCCAAGAACCAGGTAATCGTTTCGGCGCGTCCGCTCAATCCCTTGCCGCTGAATGTTCCTCCACCGGGAAAATTCATGGATTTTTGGGTGCCGTTGTACACCAGCAGATCACCGTCGAACGATTTGTCATCCTGAGTAATATGCACATTCTCGATAAAGCGGATAATACGCATCTTTTGCTCTATAGTGCCGTTATCGGAGCTAACGTGCATAACTTTGCCGTCTTCTTTCATAAAATATGTCAGACGAGGTTTTTCCACGACAAACAAATCGTCGCTCTTCTGCAAACCGGCCCACTCGGCTTTCAGGCGCCACAGTTCCATTCCACCTTCTCCTTGGCTGAGACTGATGCTTTTCAGGGCAAGGTTCAACGCGGCTTCGTCCTTCAGATCGGACAGACTGTCATGATTGTCCGTTCCGCTTGGTTCTTCCGGCGTTTTTACCGATGAGGCATAGTACAGGTAAACGCCCCCGAGCGCTGCGCAGACGCAGAAAGCGGCGAGACATTTTTTCAGCAACGCCTGCTCCATGCGGCGAGTACGGCTTCATACTTGCCCTGAGCCATAAGCAGATGACGCACCACCTCGCGCACTGCTCCTTGACCACCTCCGGCAACAGTCACATATCCCGCAATGTCCTTGACCTCCGGCTGGGCGTTGGCAACGGCCATGGGCAGGCCGACCATGTCCATGACCGACAGATCCACCCAGTCGTCACCGAGATAGGCAATCTGTTCCCATGAAAGTTGATGTTTCTCTTTAAGTTCTTCCAGGCAGACCTTTTTATCGAGAAATCCGGCGAAATAGTCGGTAATGCCGAGATCGCGCACTCGCGCGGCCACGGCCGGGGAATCCAACCCCGTGATGACCGCAATGCGTATGCCCGCTTTCTGCGCTATTTTGATGCCGAGACCGTCCTGAACGTTAAAGCGTTTCATAACCTGGTTCTGTAAATCGTAATAAAGGCCGCCGTCGGTCAGAACTCCGTCCACGTCGAGAATCAGGAGTCGTATGTCGGCGGCAGCCTGTAAGGGGAAAAAGCAGGCGCCGGGATTATCGTTCATTATATTGCGCTCCAGATGACGGAAAGCTGCCGCAGAAGTTTCGGCAGGTCGGAAAGTATAAGGCTGTTCGGACCGTCGCACAAGGCTCTATCCGGGTCGGGGTGGCATTCCAGAAAGACGCCGTCCGCTCCGGCCGCCGCCGCCGCGCGGGCAAGAAGGGGCACCATCTCCCGGTCTCCGCCTGAAGATTCACCCAGGCCGCCGGGCAACTGGGCCGAGTGCGTGGCGTCCATCACCAGTGGAACTCCGGCCCCGGCCATCAGCCGGAAAGAACGCATGTCCACGACCAGATTGTTGTAGCCGAAAGAGGAACCCCGCTCGGTAAACAGTATTTTACCGTTGCCTGTGGAGAGTATCTTGGCGTGAACCTGCTGCATGTCTTGCGGCGCCAAAAACTGTCCTTTTTTCACATTGACGATGCGCCCGCTCTTTCCGGCAGCCAGCAGCAACGAGGTCTGCCGGCAGAGAAAAGCCGGAATCTGCAGGATGTCCACGGACTCGGCCGTTTCTTCCACTTCACAGGTTTCATGCACATCCGTGGTCACGGGCAGGCCGCTTGCTTCCCGTACGGCGCGCAGCCATTCCAGACCGCGCTTCAGTCCCGGCCCGCGAAAACTTTTGAGGGAAGTTCTGTTGGCCTTGTCGCAGGACGACTTGAACACCGCGAGCAACCCGGCCTGTTCCGCCGCCTCCTTGACGGCGAAAGCGACTTCCAGCGCCAGTTCGCGGCTTTCCAGAACACAGGGGCCGGCTATAACGAAGCGGCGCGCGCACAACGCGGCGTACAGGGCATCACCTGAAAAGGCCGTTGCGCCGGCGGGCATGGGAACCCGCTGTTGTTGAGCCGGAATCGACATACGCTGTTACGCGGGCGCTGCAAAATACGGCCCGGCCCGCTTTCCGTACTGCCCGGCCGCCCGGATAAACTCGCGGAACAGAGGGTGCGGCTTCATCGGGTTGGACTTGAACTCCGGATGGAACTGGCAGCCGAGAAACCAGGGATGTCCCGGCAGTTCAATCATTTCCACCAGTTCCCCGTCCGGGGAAAGGCCGCTGAAACGCATCCCCGCCTTTTCCAAGGCGTCGCGGTAGGTATTGTTGACTTCGTAGCGGTGCCTGTGCCGTTCGCTGATTTGCCTGCAGCCGTATGCCGCAAAGGCGACGCCGTCTTCCCCGAGCGTACAGGGATAGGCGCCGAGGCGCATGGTGCCGCCCTTGTCGGAATTTTTGTCGCGTTTTACCCGGGCTTTTTT